>JAOZKS010000304.1:3281-3519 GCA_029935255.1 Pontiella sp. | reverse complement strand
CCTTGAGACACAGGTGCGCCGTACCGATCAGTTATCGAGTGTAGGCACTCTGGCGGCGGGCATGGCGCACGAAATCAAGAATCCGCTCGTCACCATCAAGACCTTCACGCAGCTTTTGCCCGAACGCTACGCCGACGAAGATTTCCGCCACGATTTTTCCTCTTTGGTTGCGCATGAAGTTTCGCGGATCGACAGCATCGTGAACCAGTTGCTTAGCTTCTCTAAACCCTCCCAACCG
>JAOZKS010000304.1:1634-3271 GCA_029935255.1 Pontiella sp. | reverse complement strand
TGTTCCCATGAAGCTGCACGACACCATCGAAAAAACCCTTAAACTGATCCAGGAACAGCTGACGCAAAAAAACATTAAACTAGTCAACAATTTCCAGGCCGAAACAGACCTTGTGTCAGGAGATTCCGACCTGCTCACGCAGGCGCTGGTCAATCTCAACCTCAACGCCATCGATGCGATTGAAAGCGATGGAGCCATCAGCGTCGGGACAAGCAACTGCACCTACCGGTTTGCGAGCGGATCCGATCCGGAAAAATCCATCTCAAAAGCCTGCATTCGCATGCAGATCACCGACACCGGGAAAGGGATTGCCCAAGATCTGCTTCAGAAGATTTTCGACCCGTTCTTTACCAGTAAAAGTGAAGGCACAGGGATGGGGTTGTCGGTTGCACACGGTATTATTCAAGAGCACCACGGCATGATCGAAGTGAAAAGCACGCTGGGTAAAGGAACCATATTCAACATCTATCTTCCCATACTCAAGGAGGATGCGTGAAAACCATGCCGTCATGCATACTGTACAGTTGCGATGAGGAACTGACCGGGCGGGTCGTCCGGATGGTCTCCAGCGTCGTTGCTGTGCAGCCCATCGAAGCCCGCAAGGAACTGGAACAATGGTTCGCCCAGTTTGGCGACACCCTCCTGCTGGCCGACCTACGCGCCCCGGACTGCCTTGAAGTTCTTGCCGAAATCAAAGCCAGCAAGCCCTTGACCGTGATCATTGCCATGGGGGCCGACCGCTCCGACCCCATGCTCACCGCCGAATGGCTCGACCCATTCGCCACCACCGGCTTCGAGCCTGATCGCCGGGAATTCCAATCCTTGCTCAAACATGCGATCGAAAGCCTTCAGCTCAGACAAAAAACACGTTTGCTCGAAGACGAACTGGCCAAACTCAACGCCCAGCAAGCCGTGACTAAAGAGCCGGCTCGCACCCCCTTCTCCGCCCCATTGAAAAACTTCTCTAACGCCCAGAAAAACTTCGACAATCTCGACATGCTTTTCGACAGTGTGGTTGAAGGTCTCGTTGCCTCCGCCCGGGTTTCCCGTGCAGGAATTTTCATTAAACCCGAATGCGAAGAGGACTACACTTTCCGAGCGGGTGTTCGCTGCCTAAAAGCCACCGAAGCCCTCGCGCTCCACGAAACCAACCCCTTCGTCCAGTGGTTGGAAATGAATACCCATCTGGTATCCAGAAAAGCCATGGAATCCATTCGCGACCCCGAAGAGCGTGCCATGCTCAAGCACATTCTCGATGCGCTGGGCGCGGAAATCATCGTGCCCCTGTATGCCTCCGGCAGCATCCGGGGGTGGATCTTTGTGGGCCAGCGAGCAACGGGCATTCCTTTTGAAGAACCCGACCTTGAGGATCTAACCGGCTTGGCGGACCACATCTCCACCACGCTTGAAAAAGCCATCCAATACGAAGAAACCGCCCTTCAAAAGGCCCTCGCCGAAACCCTCCTGCACTCCATCCCGTTTGGAATCATTGCCTGCGATGAATCCGCTACGATTCGCTGGTTTAACAGTACGGCGCAAGAGATTCTCCAAACAGGCGAAGAACCCATTATTGGCCAGCGGGCGGAAAATCTCGGAAGTCGGATTGCCGACCTGCTTCGCCGTGCCATCGGCGCTCT
>JAOZKS010000304.1:0-1624 GCA_029935255.1 Pontiella sp. | reverse complement strand
GTCCGCCGAAACCCGTTGCTTAGTGGACCACGAAAGTTGCGTCGGTGCCATGATGATGCTGCGCGACGTTACCGGAGACAAATTACTGCAGGAAAAGGAGGATCAACTCGAACGTGCTTCGTTCTGGAACGAACTCGCGGCCAGCATGAGCCATGAAATCCGAAATCCGCTGGTCGCCATAAAAACCTTCTCCCAACTCCTCCCCGAACGCTATGAAGATCCGGATTTCCGCGCCGATTTCAGCGAGCAGGTTACGGCGGAAGTGGACAAACTCAACCAGATTATCGACAAGATCAACGGCTTTGCCAACCTCCCCCACCTGATCTTACAGCCCCTGGATATCCGCAAACCCATCGAACATGCCGTCACCCGAATCCAATCCGAGTTTGAACACGAAAACCTAAAGATTCACCTATCAGCAGATGACTCCGCGCTGCAAATCAATGGCGACGAATCCGCGATGGAGGAATCCATTTACCATCTACTCAAAAACGCGGCGGAAAACCTCAGCAACCTAAAGGGTTCGCGGATCAACGTCACCGTTAAAAGCCGCGACCCGCAGCGGGGGGTCGCCAAGGTGTTCATCATCATTTCCGACAACGGAAGCGGAATCGATGAAGCGGTACGCGCTAAAGTATTCTCACCGTTTAGCACCATCAAGGCGAGAGGCCTGGGCCTGGGCCTGCCGATTGCCAAACGCACCGTCATCGACCACAACGGCCAAATGGACATCGAAACCAGTGCAAGCGGAACCACGATCACTCTAACGCTACCGGCCATCAGCGAACAAGACGCGTAGCGCCCTCCAGAAAAATTCACCCCAGCCTTGCCAATTCCCTCCCTCGGAATAGAATACCCGTTCGAGATAAACGGAGGGCTCCATGAAACAACTTCTTGCAGCGATCGACTTTTCAAAACATTCCAATGCCGTGCTTGAACAAGCCGGCCAACTCGCCAGCGATCTGGGCGCCAAGCTCTGGATTCTGCATGTCACTTCCGATGAAATGCAGGCCATGGCCTACGAACCCTCCCCGTTCAGCGACTATGCCCCCGAATTCGTCAATATTCCCGGCGACGTGCAGCTCGCCCGCGACCTCAGCGCCGAGGCATTCAAACGCGAGCACAACCAACTGCTCGCCATCACCGACCATCTCCGGAAAAAAAACATTGCCGCCCAGGCCCTGCTGCTGAAAGGCGATGCCGCCAAACTGATCCTCGAAAAAGCGGCCGACCTCGCCATTGGAATCATCATCCTTGGCTCCCACGGGCACGGTCTGTTGCACAAAGCCCTGCTCGGAAGCGTTTCCGAAGCCGTGATGCACAAAGCCCAATGCAATGTCATGGTGGTTCCAGCACAGGCGGAATAAACTTTCCAAAGTCAGGAACTTCCGTACTCTGCCTTCCCATCCCGTGGAAAAGCAGAGGATTGAATGTTGCAACAAATCATCAAAAATGCCGATGCCGGAAAAGGTTGCTCGGCGGCAGAAGCCACCGAGTTGATTCAACTTGATGAGCAAACACTCTTCCGCGCCGCCACACAAATCCGCGAGGCCCACTTTGGGAACAAGATCCAGCTCTGCGCCATCATCAATGCCAAAAGCGGCACGTGCGATATGGACTGCAG
>JAOZKS010000303.1 GCA_029935255.1 Pontiella sp. | reverse complement strand
TCCGGCCTGGAGGCTCTGGATAAAATCAAGGCCATTAACCCGGCCATTCCGGTAATTATCATGACGGCCTACTCTTCGGTGGAAACCGCCGTTGAAGCCCTGAAACAAGGTGCCCACGATTATCTAACCAAGCCCCTGGATTTCGATAAACTGCGCCTGACCATGGAAAGGGCCATGGAACACAACCGCCTGCGGGAGGAAAACCGCCGCCTGAAAGAGGCCGGGTTGAATGTCTTTAGCGATTGGTTAGAGGAGCTAACGGCCTATGTGGCTGCGTGTGGCGAATCCATTCTGTGTGAAACAAGGGAGACGGTGTAATGGAAAAGGTATTGGTAACGGGGGGGGCGGGGTTTATTGGATCGGCGGTTTGTCGGTATCTCGTGCAGGAAAAGCAGGTTCAGGTTCTTAATGTGGATAAGCTGACCTACGCTGGGGTACTCACCTCCTTAAAGGGAATCGAGAACAATCCGCTGTATCGCTTTGAACAGGTGGATATTTGCGACCAGCAGAAGATGGCTGAACTGTTCGAGGATTTTCAGCCGGACGCAGTAATGCATCTGGCGGCGGAGTCGCACGTGGACCGCTCCATCGACGGCCCGTCCGCATTCATCGAAACCAATGTCGTTGGCACCTACGCAATGCTTGAATGCGCTCGAGAATATTGGACAGGACTTGCCGAGGAACAGAAGGAGACGTTTCGCTTTCATCATATTTCAACCGATGAAGTATATGGCTCATTGGGGGATGAGGGGCTTTTTGAAGAGACCACGCCTTACGACCCGCGTTCGCCGTATTCGGCCAGCAAGGCCTCGAGCGACCACTTGGTGATGGCTTGGTTTCACACCTACGGCCTTCCGGTGGTGATGACCAATTGCTCCAACAACTATGGACCGTACCATTTTCCGGAAAAACTCATTCCTCTGGTGATTCTCAATGCGCTGGATGAAAAGGAACTTCCAATCTATGGAAAAGGCGACAACATTCGCGACTGGCTCTATGTCGAAGACCATGCCCATGCACTGGTAACAGTGGTAGAAGCTGGTGCGCTGGGCGAAACCTATAATGTGGGTGGGCGCAACGAACGGACCAATCTGGACGTAGTGGAGGCAATTTGCACCGTTCTTGATGAGCTTCGGCCTCGAAAGGGAGGCTCATACAAGGATTTGATCACATTTGTAAAAGACCGCCCGGGGCATGACCAGCGCTACGCCATCGATGCCTCCAAACTCGAAGAGGAACTGGGATGGAAAGCACTGGAAATTTTTGATACAGGCATTCGCCGAACAGTTCAGTGGTATCTCGACAACGACTGGTGGTGGAAACCGCTTCGCGAGGGCCGCTATTCCGGCGAGCGGCTCGGTCGGACGTAGTCCGCCGACCTCTGATTGTAAATTGTAGAAAGTAAGGGGGAAAGCTTGCTGGCGAAAGGTGTGAGGGATCTGGACGTGTACAAGGTGGCATTCGAGGTGCAACAGTACGTCTTCAGGATAACAAAGTCATTTCCTAAAGAGGAAATGTATTCCCTGACCGATCAGATCCGGCGCTCTTCGCGGTCTGTCGGGGCAAATCTTTCAGAGGCTTGGCTTCCCGCTCGTAGGGCTTAATATGTATGTTGTTTTTGCATGTGAATATATAGATGGAGGAGCAAAGGATGAAATCGAGTCCAAATGTCGACATATCGGAGGGATGTTAAATAAAATGATGGATAATCCGGGGTCATGGTGTAAGCATTACACGGATCGAAAACAGCCACTTTCAACTTTTCACGACTAACAATTAACGGAGCGAAGCGACAATGAAGGGCATAATTTTAGCAGGCGGAAGCGGTACGCGGCTACACCCGCTGACGACCGTGGTTAGCAAGCAGATGCTGCCGGTGTACGACAAGCCTATGATCTACTACCCGCTGTCTGTACTCATGCTGGCCGGAATTCGAGATGTGCTAATTATCAGTACGCCCCACGACCTGCCTATGTTTGAAAAACTGCTTGGCGATGGCTCCAGAATTGGCATGAAATTCAGCTATGCGGTACAGCCTAGCCCCGATGGTCTCGCGCAGGCGTTTATTATCGGCAAGAAGTTTATTGGTGACGACTCGGTGGCACTTGTGCTGGGCGACAATATTTTCTACGGGCATGGTTTTCAGGAAATGCTTGAAGAGGCCTCTCTGTGCAAGACCGGCGCAACCATCTTCGCCTATCAAGTAGCCGATCCCGAACGCTACGGCATTGTGGGGTTCGATGATGACGGAAAGGCGTTTTCATTGGAGGAGAAGCCGGAGAAGCCCAAATCCAACTTTGCTATTCCTGGGCTCTATTTCTACGATAACCGTGTGGTTCGGATTGCTGAAAATATGAAACCTTCCGCCCGGTGCGAGCTGGAAATCACCGATGTGAACAAGCAGTATCTCGAATGGGGCGAGTTGCAGGTGCAAAACCTTGGGCGGGGCTTTGCATGGCTCGATACCGGCACCCACGATGCCATGCATGAGGCATCGAACTATGTTGAAACGATTGAAAAGCGACAGGGGCTTAAGATTTCCTGCATCGAAGAGATTGCCTATCGATTGGGTTATATCGACCGTGGACAACTTATTGCCTTGGGGAAAGAGATGGAGAAAAACAGCTATGGGCAGTATTTGCTTCGGTTGGCGGAGGGATCGTTGTAATGGAAGTTATTGATCTTTCTATTCCTGATGTGAAATTAATCAAGCCTCGGGCATTTTCCGATGAGCGAGGGTTTTTCCTGCAAAGCTACCACGAGCAGCAATATCGGGAGGCGGGCATTAATGTGTCGTTTGTGCAGGATAACCGTTCGCGCTCGTCGCGCGGCGTGTTGCGCGGCCTGCATTATCAACTTGAACACGCACAGGATAAACTGGTTTCAGTGGTACGGGGAAAGGTGTTTGACGTGGCGGTGGATATTCGCCATGGATCCCCAACCTTCGGAAAATGGGTTGCGGAAATCCTTTCGGATGACAACCATCTCCAAATGTTTGTTCCAAAAGGGTTTGCGCACGGGTTTTGTATCTTGAGCGACGAAGCCGACCTTTCCTACAAATGTAGCGATTTCTATACCCCCGGCGATGAGCACGGTCTTTTCTGGTCCGACCCCGAGATCGGGATAAAGTGGCCTTCAAAGGAGGTACGGCTTTCTGAAAAAGATCAGCACCTCCCATTGTTGGCGGATATACATCCCAAGTACTTGCCTGGCTATTAGACACTTCAGATGAAGGAACGGCAATGTGATGACTGAAATACCAATTATAATTGCATTTGATGAAAACTACCTGATGCCTGCGTGTGTCATGTTGACCTCCTTGTTTGAGAATGCGTTTGCCGATACGGAGTGTCGGATTTTTATCTTTGCCGATGATGAAACCAAACGAAAGGCGATCCAGAAGGTTGACGAGACTCTGGAGGCATATTCGCGACATTCGGTTGAGTGGATTGACCCGGCCAACAACTTTTCTTCGGCCAAGAACCGCAACCACCTGACCACGCCGAACTATTACCGTTTTC
>JAOZKS010000302.1 GCA_029935255.1 Pontiella sp. | reverse complement strand
CCACCACATCCGCAATCACAAACCACCACGCCTCGTCATGCCAAACGCGACGAACCTGCTGCTCCTCAAACAAAACCAAATTATTCATCTACAGCTCTCCATTAAACGTTCCGATCCATGGCAACTCAAAGCACATCCCGCCCTGAAATGACGAGAAAAGCGTTCTGACCCTTTTTCACTGACCCTTTTTCAGCACCCATTATATCCTCCCGATCCTTCCACATTCCAACAAAGGGGTTTCCTGTTTCCCCTCATGATTTCCCCCGCAGGAATGGCATGCGTCGTGATCCCAGATTCCGCAGTCCCCTTAAGATTGCCGTGTAGATCTTTTGCCGTTTCCTTCATTCTTCCCTCCGTGCCTGCATGTCCTGAATACCAAGGTATCCAATCGCGCAAGAGTAGATCGCCACCCTTGGAAAAACAGTAAAAAATCAATTGCCATATTTTCCCAACACGGGAAGATGGGGTCTTTGAATTTCGAGTAGTGAACATGGAACCGCAGAATTTCGAAGCGGAATCCATTGCGTGGTTTGAAATTGGCGCCGATTAGCGTAAATTAGTGGTTTGAAGAAGGTAGCGTATTATGAATCTACAAGATCTCAACGATTTAAAAGCGAAGGCGCTGGGCGAGGCGCAATCCGCAGCGGATGCGGCGGAGATCGAGCAGGTGCGCATCGACTACCTCGGGCGCAAGGGGCTTTTGCCGCAGGTGATGCAGGAACTTAAAAATGTCTCCAAGGAAGAAAAGCCGATGTTCGGCAAGACCGTCAATGAGCTGAAGAACGAGCTGACGGAATTGATCAGCAAAAGCAGGCGGAGTTTGCGGGTGGCGGCGCTTCGGGCGAAGCAGGCTTCGACCTAACCCAGCCGGGGCAGTGGCAGGGGCTGGGCACGCGGCATCCGATCACGCAGATTACCGACCGCATCACGGGGATTTTCCAGACGCTGGGCTTCACGGTGGCGGATGGCCCGGACGTGGAGACGGTCTGGAACAACTTCGATGCGCTCAACACCCCCGCCGACCATCCGTCGCGCGACGAGCAGGACACGTTCTACCTTGAAAACGGCGACCTGATGCGCTGCCACACGTCGCCGGTACAGGTGCGCTACATGATGGAGCACAAGCCGCCAGTGCGGATTATTTCGCCGGGCCGCTGCTACCGCCGCGATACACCAGACGCCACGCACAGCGCCAACTTCCACCAGGTGGAAGGGCTCTACGTCGATGAAAATGTTTCGCTGGCCGACCTGAAAGGGACGCTCTCCTATTTTGCAAAAGAATTGATGGGACCGGATGTAAAGATACGTTTCCGGCCGCACTTCTTCCCCTTCACGGAGCCAAGCGTTGAAGTGGACTTCACCTGCCACGTTTGCAACGGCAAAGGCTGCCGTGTTTGTAAAAACAGCGGGTGGATCGAGATCCTCGGCGCGGGGATGGTCGACCCCCATGTTTTCGAGTCCGTCGAATACGATGCAAACAGGGTGAGTGGCTTTGCCTTTGGCATGGGCATCGAGCGCATTACCATGATTCTCTTTGGCATCCACGACATCCGGAACCTGTACGAAAACGATGTGCGCTTCCTCTCCCAATTCTAACTACGACGTTGTAATAGAGGGTTTACAAAATAAGTATGGACAGAAGGATTCCCTGAACAGCATTTTGTAAGAACATGCGATTGGTAAGCTTCCGGATCTCGAAAGGAAAACAAAAAGGAATATTTCAATGAGCACCCCGAAAATCATCCGAACCACCAGCCTTGGAAAACCCACGATCACCTCCCCGCTCAAAGGGAAGATCAACCGATTCTACAACAACGAAGCCGTGGCCTGTAACGACCGCACTCAGGATTTATCCACGCTGGGGAGCATTGATGATATTGAATATTTCGAGCTGGCAGGGCCGCGCGAAAAGCTGTTCTTCAACCCCGAGGAAGTCACCGTCGGCATTGTGACCTGCGGCGGGCTTTGCCCGGGATTGAACGACGTAATCCGCGCGCTGACCTTTTGTGCGCTGGAAAGCTATGGCGTCAAGCGCGTGCTTGGCTTCAAATATGGCTACGAAGGTTTGGTGGCAAAGTACTACCACTATCCCATCGAGCTCACCACCGATAACACCGACGAAATCCATGAAAAAGGCGGCACAATTTTAAAGTCCTCGCGTGGCGCACAGGATACCGATGATATTATCGATACGCTGATTCACTACGGCGTGAATATTCTTTTCACGATCGGTGGCGACGGGACACAACGCGGCGCGCGCGACATTGTCGAAGGCGTCAAGAAGCGCAACCTACCCATTTCTGTGGTTGGCATTCCAAAAACAATCGACAACGACGTCAGCCTCATCCAGCGCTCGTTTGGTTTTGAAACCGCGGTCGAGGCCACGTGGGAGATCATCACCAACGCCCACTCCGAAGCAAAGGCCTACCGCAACGGCGTTGGGCTGGTCCGGCTGATGGGCCGCGAATCTGGCTGGATCGCCGCCAGCGCGGCGTTGGCCAACAGCAATGTAAACTTTTGCCTCGTGCCGGAAGTGCCGTTCGATCTCCACGGGGAGCATGGATTCCTGACCCACCTCAAGAACCGCCTGCGTAGCAAAGAGCACGCCGTGGTGGTGGTGGCCGAGGGCGCGGGGCAAAACCTGTTCGACACCAAACTGGGCTCCAACAAGTCCGGCAACAAAAACCTCGCCGACATCGGCCTCCTGTTGAAGAACGAAATTAAAACGTCCTTTAAGGCGGATGACATCGAAGTGAACGTCAAATATTTTGATCCGAGCTACAACATTCGTAGTCGGCGCGCCAACGCCAATGATTCCATGTATTGCCTGCGCCTCGGCAGCAACGCCGTGCACGCAGCAATGGCCGGAAAGACCAATCTGATTGTCGGTCTCCACCACGACCGCCTTGTGCACCTCCCGATTTCCATGATCGGTGCGCGCAAGACCATCGACCCGCAAAGCTGGTTCTGGCAGACCGTGCTACAGGCCACGCACCAGCCTGCTGATATGCGTGATGGATAATGTAGATGCCTACATTTATCGACACGAAACGTCGCGGAAGGCTTCGGGAAGCTTTTCGATAAGGTCGGGAGCAATGAGGGAGGCTTGCGACTTCTCGGCGGCGGCGAGGTCGCCGGCACGTCCGTGAAGCCAGACTGCGGCGCAGGCGGCCTCGAAGGGAGGAATCCCCTGTCCGACGAATCCCGCAATGATGCCCGCCAGCACATCCCCTGACCCACCGGAGGCCATGCCGGGATTACCGGTCAGGTTCACCGCCACAGGATGCCCTGATTCTGCAACGAGGGTTCCCGCCCCTTTTAATACGAGGGTTGCGTTCAGTTTCGCGGAAGCCATCTTGGCCATGCCGAAGCGGTCTTCCTGAATATCTTCGACCTTCAGGCCTAATAAGGCGGCAAACTCACCGGGATGCGGCGTAAGGATCACGGGGCAGTGGGCGGATGAAATCTTTTCCGTGTGCCCGCGAAAGGGGTCAGTCCGCCTAACTCGTTATTTTGTTTTTCAGCTCCCATAGAATAC
>JAOZKS010000301.1 GCA_029935255.1 Pontiella sp. | reverse complement strand
AGTAGCCAACGGTTTTTCCATCCACCTTGTGGTTGATGATGACCGGATCCGCGCTAGCGCGGCAAGTGAGCGGCTCGCCGGGAAAATTGACCCGGCCTTGCGGAAGTTCAGCCCCGAAACGGTAATCGATATCGACCGGATTGCAGTAGGTGCGTTGATGCTCCGCGTGTACTTGGATTGACAGGGAAAACCCGGTCAACAAAACAACAACGCTCTTCTTCGGATTCATAGGATGCCCTCCGTATTGTTTTATTCTCGAGAAGTTTATCGTGGCACCAGATCCTTACAGACCACCTTGAAGGCATGGGCATAATCCGATGCCGGGGGTTTCGGTAATTTAATTTTCAACCCTTCTGAATCCTGTTTCCACTCATTGGAACCCGAACCTCCAACCATTGAAACCGACCGAATACTTGATGCGTCGAATTCGCCCTTGCGGAGCGACTTCACGACCAGCTCACCACTTTCCGGCCAGGCGAGCGCAATGATGTAGAGCGTCTTATTGTCCTTGCTGCGAGTAAAGCGGATATCCTCGGCGGTATAGTTGTATCCATGATCGTGGATCTGCTTGCGGTTTTCGGAGGTTTTCACCGTTGGCCCTTCGCCATGGATGCGAAACGGGCGCGTGGCGTAGATCACCTCGCCGTTGGTTTTAAGCCAGTTGCCGATGTCATGCAGGCGGGTGGTGTATTCCTCGGGAATGGTGCCGTCGGCGCGCGGGCCAAAGTTGAGCATCATGACCCCATTCTTGCTGACCACGTCGATGAGCGAATCAACCAACTCGTCGGACGACCAATACTCATCCTTCGTCGAATAGCTCCACGAATGCTTGCTGATGGAGGTATCGCACTGCCAGACCAACGGGCTGACGGTTGCCTTTCCGCCGCGCTCATAATCGTGCACACCGCATTCCGCAGGCAATGTCCGTCCCTTGAAGTTCATTACCACACCGGGATTGCCAACCGAACCCTTGCCGTTTTCGATGGCATGGTTGTAGTAGAAAGCGGCAAAGCGTTCGCGTTGCCCGTCGAAGGCCTCTTTCACCTTGGGACGGTTCCAGCCCCAATCGAAATAGTAGAGATCCGGACTATATTTAGTCACGAGTTCCGATGTTCGGTTCCACCAGCGGTTCATATACCATTCGTCCGGTTCGCCGCCGTGGCCATAGAGATCCTGGTATTCCGGGGCCCAGTCGCCGCCGTCCTCGAACATATGTTCGTAGTATTCGAGGTTGAAGGCGAAGTGGTTGCCCACGCCGGTCTTCAGCCCTTTCTTACGAGCGGCCTCAAACAGCTCACCGACGATATCGCGCTTCGGCCCCATCTCCATGCTGTCCCAATGCGTGTGCTCGCTGTCGTACATGGCAAAGCCATCATGGTGCTGCGCCACAACCGTGTAGAACTTGGCTCCGGCATCGACGGCCAAATCGATCCACGCCTCGGGCTCCCACTTTTCCGCCTTGAACATCGGGATAAAATCCTTGTAGCCAAATTCGGTGTTCGGGCCGTAGGTTTTTTTGTGGTGTTCGTAGTGCCAGTTGGCATTGGAGGCATCGTACATATGGCGCGGATACCATTCGGCGGCATGGGTGCCGCCAAAGGCCGGAACGGAATAGACGCCCCAATGTGCCCACACCCCGAATTTGGCGTCTTGGTACCACTCCGGTGCCTGGTAGTTCTTCAACGACTCCTGCGTTGGTTCATACCGTTGCGCCTCTGCCGTCAGGACGGAAGCAAAACAAACCATAGATAAAATTATTTTCATTACAGACTCCTATTTGATTAACGGGGCAACTTGCAGTTCATGGATCTCGATCGTATTCCGCCCTAGTTTATTGGGCTTGGAACCAATCCTTACTTGGAAAACACCATCCTTTTCCAGTGGCACTTCACCGAGATTGATGTATTCGGGCGAATTTCCAGTCTTTGGGGTTTTGACCGCAAACTCATGCATTTCTCCGGAATCGTTGAACACCTTGATGGCCAGCTCGGAATCGGCGTTGCGGTTGGTCATCTTGGCGCGCAGGCCGAAGGTGGTGTTTTTAAGCTTGGTGGAAAAGAGCCAATGACTTCCGCCCCACCATGCGCTCCAGTCGTGGATTTTTCCGCCGGAGTTTTGGCATCCATGCACCGCAGCCTTGTCGGCGGGAACATGAACAGCGTTGGGTTGGTAGTACGGGCCGGCCGGATGTGGCTTGGGTTCAAAACCGGAAAACTTCAGGCCGTGCACAAACTCGCCCACCTGATTTTTCGGGAAGATGACCGTAATCGTCTGATCCGCATTGATGCGATAGTCCAGCGGCTTGTCATGGCCAAAAAGTTCAACGGTTCCTTTGGCATGGACTTCCAATCCATGGAACGTCACTTCGGTGGTTTCCGGCCAACCAAGCAGGAAGGCATAGACGGTTTTCCAATCCGTGGATCGCGTGTAGCGGATATCTACCCCACTGTATTTGGCTTCCTGTTTTGCCTTGGAATTTTCGACTTTGAAATGGCCAGCATCGGCGGCGACCCGCCCTTCCCCATAGACCGGCCACGGGCGGGTGCCGTAGATCCCTTCACCATTCCTTTTTGTGAAGACACCGAAGTCGGACAGCATTTTTTGCATCTCTGGAGGAAAGGCTCCTTCGTAGTCGGGAGCAACGTTCAGGATCATCACGCCGTTTTTAGAAATAATATCGATGAACATATCGATCATCGCATTGGAATCCTGCCAGATCGGATTCTTGTGATAGAACCACGGTCCGGCGGAAGTATCGGTGGTCCACGTATAGTCCGTCAGTTCATCCATGCGGCCGCGTTCAAGATCCATCGTGGCAAAGGTACGATGTAGCGCGTCGCGTTCCTTTTGCAGCACCGTCACCTGCTGCCCGTTCGCCCGGGCATGGTTGTAGTAGTCGGCATACATCTGGTACTGGATATCCTCATCTTGCCAGCCGAGCCCAAAATCATAGTAAATGACATCGGGGTTGTATTTTTCACAATATTCATTTACCAGCGCCAGCCACTGCTTCTGGAATTCGCGCGGAACAAACTTTTTATCTGAATCACGCGGATCCACCGCCCCGTACAGATCGGCAAACTGCGGATCGTTGCCCTGATACCCCGGCTTGCGCGCAAACTCGTAGAAGTGGTAGGTGAAGCCGTGATGGAAGGCCCCGAGAAACTTCATGCCTTTGGCTCGGTAGGCTTTCTCCAACTCACCGGCAATATCGCGCTTCGGTCCCAGATTCTTCGCGTTCCATCGGTGGATATCGCTGTCCCACATCGCAAAGTTGTCGTGGTGGATTGAAACCGGCCCGGCAAACTTGGCCCCCGCGTTCGAAATCATTTCCGCCCATTCCTCGGCATTAAATTTTTTCGCGGTGAACTGGTTGATGATTTCGGTATACGGCACCGTTTTCGGATCGCCATAGTGGTCGAAGTGGTAGGCCTGCGCCGCATGGCCCTCCTTGTGCATGAACCGCGCATACCAGCCAAAGTTGCCCTCTTCGTGAAACTGAATCGCCTGCGTTGCCGGCCCCCAGTGGGTGTAGACCCCCAGCT
>JAOZKS010000300.1 GCA_029935255.1 Pontiella sp. | reverse complement strand
GCGGGCTCCATGCTCAGATTTATAAAACAGAGAATTTTTTCTGTGCAGTATAGCCTTTTTCAAAGCACGTTCACAGATATAATGCCGCCTACCGGGTTATGCCGCGTTGACATTTTATCCTGGTTGGAAGGCCGTTGGATCTCTTATTCGAACTTTTGGTTGAGTCAGCATAATCATAGGCTCTCAAGGAAGGTGAGCAGTGGATCTGAGGGTATATACCGCTCTGGTGGGAGGCCGGATTCGGTCGAATGGGCGAGGGCTCGTTCTTTGAGTTGCATATCTGCGTGTATGTAGATCTGGGTAGTTTCTGTCGATTCGTGACCTAGCCAGAGAGCGATTACACTGAGATCCACACCGCGACGGAGCAAATCCATGGCCGTTGAATGCCAGAGAGTGTGGGGTGTAACCACCTTCCCCGAGAGCGAGGGACAGCACTCACGCGCAGTGGCTGCGTGGCGAGCGACGAGTTTTTGGAGGGCATCTGCGCTGAGGTGCGTACCGCGCAAAGAAGGGAAGAGTGGTTCGTTAGCACTGCCGCTACGTTCCGATAACCACTCTTCAAGCAGCGATGCGACATCCGAACGTAACGGTGTGCATCTCATTTTACGACCCTTTCCAAAGCAACGAACGTGAGCACCTGTTCCGAGCTCCACATCTTGACATCGAAGCGCGGTGATTTCGCTGTTGCGTAGGCCTGTCTGGACGGCAATGAGCAATAGCATTCGATCACGTCTTCCTATCCATGTGTTGAGATCGGGTGCGTCCAGTAGTGCTGAAATTTCCTCCTGAGAGAGGAACTCAACTGGGCCACGGTCATAACGTTTTGCAGGGATGGCCAGAATGCGCTGGCAGTGTAGCGCTAGCGTTGGCTCATTGATACTTACATAGCGAAAGAAAGCTCGCAGAGCTGAAAGGCGATTGTTTCGAGTCCGAGCGGAGTTGCCACGTTTCAACTCAAGGTGTTCAAGGAACTTTTCAATAAAAAATACGTCGAGCTCTTCCATACTGAGCTCGGAAGGCGTACGCCCGAAGTGATCGGCGGCGAAACGTAGCAGCAAGCGGAAAGAGTCTCGGTAGCTACCCACTGTATGCGAGCTTGCATCGAGCTGTCCGACTAACCGGACGGAAAAGAAATGCTGGAGTAGGTATGAGAAGCTGGAAGTTTTCATGGTGTACTTCCTCGTTGTTGACGGCTTATCTTTTCGGTGGCTAACAGGAGGAGTTCCGGAACCGCCTCGATATACCAATAGGTATGACTGACGTCAGAGTGTCCAAGATAGGTGCTGAGTTTGGGCAGTTCACGTTCTACGTCCAACCCAAGTCGATACCATTCGACGAGCTTTCGTGTTGCGAAGGTATGACGTAGATCCTGTAGCCTCGGCCCGCGTCCAATGCGGTGACCTCTTGCAGCTGGTCGCAATCCGATGATGCATGACACTTTTGCGAATGTGCGGCGGGCGGCACAACCATCAAGCCGCGTACCACGTTCGGAGACAAGAAATCGTTTGGTTGAACGATACGAACAGAGCTCATTGCATTGTTGGACATATTGGGCGAGTGCTGCACGTGTTGAGGCTTCGACCGGAACGAAGCGAGATTTTCCGAATTTTGTTTGCTTGATGGCTAAAATACCGTTTTGCAAATCCACGTCGTTCAGGTTTAGAGCGAGCGCTTCGCCCGGACGAAGACCAGTTGAGGCAAGAAGACCGATGAGCGTCTGATGGGTCAGTGCACGCAATCCTGTAGGCGAGTAAAGTCGAGCGGCCTCTTCCATGAGACGCTCTATCTCCTCATCAGTGAAGATGTGGGGCTTATTGCGCCGATGACGAGCGTGGATGAGTCGTGTCGGCGGAATCTCCGTCCGTGGGTCGAATGTGATGAGCCAAGTGGCAAATCTCCGTACCATGCTAAGCCGTCGTGCCCATGTTGCTCGTTGCACATCCTTCCGTTCCGTAGCCCAACGAAGGGCAAGGTTCGTGGTGATGTACTCCGCTCCTTTGCGATCTAAAAAACCTACGAAATGCCCAAGAGTCCGGGCTGGCTCTAAGAATTGGGCGCCAAGGGCCTGGCGTATTGCTACATACTTTATGAGAGCGTCACGAAGAGAACTCATAGCGCACCTCCTTTAGTGGGCCAAGGCCTGGCAACCTTTCGTAATGACTCATAATCCACTTTTGCATAGGTTTCAGTGGACTTCAGGGAACGATGCCTCAGAATTTCTGAAATCTCGGCGATGGAGGCACCGTTTCGGATCATTTTGGTCGCTAGGCTGTGACGGAAGAGGTGAGCGGCACTGCCGCACGGGGTGTTCAGGCCGGCACGAGCGAGTGCATGGCGTACGATGTGGCCGACTGCACCGGGGCCTGCCAGTCCGACTCGTGGCGCCAGATTGCGTAAGAAAACTTGGCACGATGCACTAGCGCCTCGATCCTGACATAAATAGAGTGCCACTGCCTCGCCAACATCTGATAACAAAGGGAGAAGATCCTGTCTTTTACCCTTGCCGCGAACCACGATCTCGCTGGTTCGCCAAAGAATATCCTTGAGCTCAAGAATAACTATCTCACCGGCACGTAGACCGAGTCGTGCGAGTAGGAGTAGGATTGCGTGATCACGGCGTCCGTTTGGAGTGGAACGATCTGTCGTAGAGATAATACGTTCCACCTCTTCGGGGGAGAGAACAGAGTGTATCTGCGTCTGATGCCATCGGCGTACCGTGGGAACAGAAAGGGAAAGGTCGACTGGAGTTTCTCCGCGGAGAAAGAGAAAGCGAAGGAATGATCGGAGAGCTGTTGCCAGCAATCGTGAGTACTCGCTTGATCGATCGCAGACGTGGTCAAGGAGAAAATCTTGAATCGTTTGCGCGTCCAATATATCCAGGGGGATATAACCACCTGTCTTGGCTACTCTGTCAGTGAGGAAGTCATGGATGAAAGGTAAATAGACTTTAATTGAATTTTCCGCGAGCCCGCGCTCGGCGAGCAGATAATGCGTGTAACGGCGTTTGAGGTCATTGACGGGTGAGGTGTCAATCGGCACCGGTGAAGACTGTATTTCGTTGTGGGTGTGGAGATACCTGAGAAAAGGCCGCAGGGCAGCCAATTCCAAGTTGATTCGGGCCTTTTTCCTTCCTGGGGAGCGCTCTACGAATTTGGTTAGGTGAAATTCATTCAGATCGTCTACAAAGAGCTGCTTTGCCACGATCCACCGCATAAAGGACACAATAATCAATTGTTTGGTGCGCAAAGTCTTCTCGGCGTACCTTTCAGCGCGAAGGTGGGTCAAGAAAGAGCTAACGTGAGCGTCACATAGGCTCGGGGATGGATCGTTTTTAGATGGGAAAAGTTTGTCTGTTTTCATGTGAGTTCTCCTTGTCTGGCAGCATTGCCAGCATGAAGATCCCACATAAATTATGCCGCGTCATCAATTGCCGATTAGTATGAGGTATGCGTAGAAAATTATTTAGCGCGGCATAATCCGGTAGTCGGCATTATAATGGAGAGCGATCTATCCGTAATCCAGTGACTGGGCGTAAGAATTTTTATGG
>JAOZKS010000299.1 GCA_029935255.1 Pontiella sp. | reverse complement strand
GTATTCATAGACGTTGTCGTATCCGTCCAGATCAACGTCATCCGTCTCGTTGGTGCTCGCACCTAATTCTGGATAGGTATCCAGCCACTGGTTCCAGCGAGCAGTCGGGCCCCATGGGATTTCCGAAGAGGTGCTCGAGAATTTCACGTAGTCCACGTTCACGAAGTCCGCTGCATCCCAGCCCGTGTCGGAAACGGCCAAACGGAGCTCGGAAATATTGGACACCCGGCCCAGGCTTCCACCCCCAACCGAGATAAAGTCACCCCCGTTGTCGTATTTCCACGAAGCACTAAAGGTGTTGGCATCCAGATTGACATCAAGGCGCATGATCACGCCCGTGGTTGCCACGTAGCCGCCATAGGTGGTGTCCTGCCCGGCATCGCCGCCATCAGCCGCCGCACGGAAGCGCACGGTTGCGTTGTTGGTGTTGACATCGATGCCAAAGCCAACTTGGTTGGTGCCTGTATCATCTACCAAGCCAAACTTGATGCCGCTGTCATCGGTCGTTGCATCGAGGTTCCAGTCGGGAATCGCAAACTCAAGACGATTCAGGCCTTCGGTAAAGGTCGTGCCCATGGTGTGCTTGCGGGTCGCATTGGCGGTTACGGGGTTAAATACCAAGTCGCCCGATCCATCCGTAACAATGAAGGTGTCCGAGCCTTGGAACTGGCCACTATCCGGACCGGTCTGATCCAATTCTTTCAAGAGGGTTCCAGCCGTGTCATTCATCTCGTATATCACGATATCGCTATATGTCGGCTCGTCTTCCAGCGAAGCCACTTTTTCAATGCTGAGATTGTCGATCACGCTTGCGTCACCGATTTGCCAGCCCTTGACTTTGGCTGCGGCGCGCAGACGATATTGGGCGAAGTCGAAGCCCGAATACAATGTGCCGTCGTAGTTACCCACTTCAACCCCGCCGATGGTGTAGAAAAATTGCGCGGAGCCAACGGTTCCTGCCTGGTTAAGATCGATCAGCATGCGTAGCTGAATGTTCTCTGCAACATGGCCGGGAATTATTTTACTGACGAATTCTCCTGTGGCATCCTCAAATCCGATTTCGATTTGCTCCTTGGAGCCATCATACTCGATTTGCATGCCCATGGCATCCCCGGAAGCATTGCGGACTTCAAAGGCGAAGTTTCCGTCGTTGGCGACCAATGAAGTCTTGGTGAAATCCACCGAAAGGACATCCATAACCACTTCGTACACGCCGGTTGAGCTGCCTGTGTACAAGGAAGGGGTGGCGGTTTTAAACATGTTTTCTTCCACATCGAGAGGGTCAGCCGTGATGCGCAATGCGCCATTATCCACCAAGTTTGTGATGCTTGCCAATGCACTGTCGCCGAATGTTACGCCGCCGATATAACCGGTACTGGCCGCTTCGGAGAATGCGGTGCCGTTGGTTAGGCCTTCAAACTCCCAAAGGTCGATCATGGTAAATGGGGGTGGGGGGGTGGGAGGAGAGATTTCAGTATAGGTCAGGTTGTCGAGTCTGAGCGTATCCCCGAGTGTCCAATGGGTGGGTTCTTTGCCGTCTTTCAGCTGGGCTGAGAAACGATACTCACTAAGGGCCCATCCGGCAGGTATCGTTCCGCTAAACGCCAGAATCTCGGATCCACCCTCTTCGGTGTAGTAGAAATCAGTGGTGCCAGCTGCTAGATTGCAAACTAGACGAACGTGTAGATTAGATGTGTAGGTAGCCCCGGGGAACGTAGCGATCTCTATATTAGGTCCATCAGCTTGCAAGAACATAAGGGCAATATGATCGGCATCGGCATATACATTTTCGCCCGTCGCAGTTGTGTTGGTTTGATCAAGCTGGCCTTGATATATTAAGCGAGCATACATATCAACATCCCCTGGTCCGCGAAATCCCACGCCAGCATACGCGTCATAATCTGTAGTCGCAGTACCGCTCCAATCGGCATCGGAAAAATCGACCTCCATCTGAATTGAGCCAGCACCGGAAGCGTTCGCCCAGCCAGAGCCAGCCCTTGGGGTAATCCCTTTGAACCAGCCATCCGATGCAGTTTTGTTGAAATACATCGTGTTGCTATCAATCGTGAGAATAAGAGGACGATCGGGCCATGCAAGTCCGCCAGAGCCTAATTCTGATGTGCTATCGCAGGTCGACAACCCGCCATTGGCTACATTGAAGTCCCACTTATCGATAATTCCCTGTCCCTGCGAAATGCTCGCAAAGACCAAGACCGTTAATATTGCCATCCACTTTTTCATCTTCGTGTCCTCCACTTTCGGGTTAAACAGCCGTCCGGTAAAACCGATCACCGGAACCTTCTTTCACACACCTGTTATTCAAAGCGTGCCTTGATACACCTCAACAACTTAATAACACGAGTTATTCACAGTGTCTAATCTATCGTTTCTCTGTTGTCAAACAGGTTTTTTATTTTTTCACGAGTTCCCGAACTGATTTATAAGCCCCGATATGACAACCGGCTACCAATTCTGCAAAATCTACTACACTGTAAATTGTCGAGGCCACTCGGCTTTAATGAAAAGAGAGAGTTGACAACCTAAGGGGTGTGGCTTAGCCTGTTTTTAATAACTCGCGTTATTGACTACGAATTCTAACCAAAAGATGGGACTCCCAGAAGAGTTTTGGTAGCCTGTTTAGAACGTAAAAGGAGAAAAATGAATCTATTAAAAATCGCCAACCTAGTGGCCGCAATAATGACCGCTTCCGTTGTTTTTGCCGCCGCCGAAAGCCCGGTCGCCAAGCCTAACGTGGTTATCCTGTTTCTCGACGATGTTTCTGCCCAGGACTTTGGTTGCTACGGGGTTCGCGATCCTAAAGTGGCCAACACGCTGACGATTGATAAATTGGCAGAAAGCGGAACCATGTTTGCTCGTTGCTGGGGCGCGCCATTATGCTCTCCTTCCCGTGCCATGATGATGACCGGCCGCTTCCCTACGAGAACGGATTGGTGGGAAAACAAAATGAAGCCTAAAGGGAAAAAGGGCAACTTTTCAATAAACAACCTAACCGCGAATAAAATTTTTCAGGACAATGGCTATGCCACGGCTTTTCTGGGCAAGTGGCAGTTAGGAGAAGATCCGACCGTGCCATCATACGGGATTGATTATGCCCTGATTTCGGGATACGGGGTTGGTCAGAGCCCGTATGACAATTGGCTATGGTCGGATAAATCCAATATGCCGAGGCATCCCAGCTGGGAATTTTCCCCAACCATGTGGGAGTGGAAGAGGGGGAGTGAAGAAGGCAAGTACCTCAAGACGAAAGACACCGATTATGGGGCCGAGATCGAGATGGATGCCGTTAAGCGCTTCATCAAGAAACAGAAGGAAAACGGTAAACCCTTCTTTATCTATTGGCCCACGCATGTGGGGCATAACGCGTGGAGCTTTGCCTTGGATAAGAAATGCCAGAACAGCCTTCCGTTGCATGACAAGGAGGGCAAGGCAATATACAACGAAGACGGATCATACAAGCGTTCGAGAGCCACCTATAAAGCTCATTTGGAATATGCTGACTACCAGCAGGCTGAAATCATCCGCTTCCTTAAAA
>JAOZKS010000298.1 GCA_029935255.1 Pontiella sp. | reverse complement strand
CGGGGGTCATTACCCAACCCAGCCAGCTCGCGAAATAGTCGACATACCAGATGGGTTCTCCGATGTCTGCGATGGTTCCTGAAAAAGTATCAATATCATCGGTGAAATCATCGAGCGTATCGCGAACCTCGCCGAGCACGCCATTGCCATCAATCGTCTTGGCATCCGTTTTCCAGTCGTTGTCGTTCAGGTTGACGACATAGAAATGGTCGTCGCCGTTGGCGGGGCC
The DNA here is from genome assembly GCA_029935255.1 of Pontiella sp. Taxonomy (GTDB): domain Bacteria; phylum Verrucomicrobiota; class Kiritimatiellia; order Kiritimatiellales; family Pontiellaceae; genus Pontiella. The sequence goes on along the minus strand of JAOZKS010000298.1, from coordinate 3,332 downwards.
GGACAGCACCATTTTATCGAGACCGCCGTTGCGGTCTTCAAGCCGCGCGCCGTCGGCAAAGTGGTAGAGGGTGTGGGCATAGCTGTAGTCGGCCACACGGAAGCGGTCGGTGTTGATCGATTTATTGGTGTCGTAGTTCAGCAGATAGAGGTCATCGCCGTAGAGGGTGAGCATTTCGGCTCCGGGATATTCTACCCCGTCGCAAAAGTTTCCGGGTACGCCCTGCTGAAGGAGATATTTTCCAGTCGAAGTGTCCTCATGCACGTCCGTGTAGTCGGCCTTGATGTAGAGGAGCTCGCCGCGCGGCACCCCAGCGGACAGCAAATTGGTGGTCATGCCGTCTTCGGGATGAATCACGCCCCAGTGTGCGGCGATCTCGTCGTCGCCATCGCCATCCATATCATACGCCCACGGAAGCTGCTTATCCGTCCAACCCATGCCGGTGGTCCAAACCTTGGTCGGCCCCACATCATCCACCAACGGCTCCGAAAGCCCCCAGTAGGCTGGGCGCGCAAGCGTGTCGAGATCGTACACTTCAATATAGCGTGCTCCGGCAAACCCCGCCTTGCTGTAAAAGACCATCACTTCGTCGCCGCCGACTCCATCGAAATCACCCACCACCATGCGACGGATGATACCTGTATTTGCAGGTCGAACCGTGCCTTGGAGTACGCCCAGGCGATTATAGACATAGAGATTACCATCCACGCCGCCCGTAACGATGCGGATCCATCCGTCGGAGTTTTTGCCAACATCGGCGCAGTACAAAGCCCCGCCCGTCGTCCCGACCTCCCACTCGTACAGTAACGCACCCGTGGCAGTAAGAATTCGCAAAGTTCCATCCGTTCCCGGAATGAGCACTTCATCCCCTGCCGAACCGCCATCCGCTTCTCCGGCGGCAATCATGATGTTGAACGAGCACGGCGTCTGGTATTCCCACAGCCGGTTGGCCGAGGATGCCGGATCAGCAATCAAATCCGGCCGCTGGAAAGCGATCACCTTGCCCTCAATGCTCATGCCGACGACATAGTCCTTCGCACCGACCGCATCAAAGTCGGCCGTGGTAACATGGATCAGGTTATCGCCCTGCGTGTTATAGGGTTGGAACGCAGTCTGCTGCGCTAAAGCGCCAACCGCACACAAACCGAACAACCAAACCATTCGAGCATATTTAATCGTATTCATCAGCATTATCTCTCTGTACCTGTCGATACACTCAAACACTATTTACGTTGGTTAAAAAAACACCTGCCTTGCTACGCCTTTTTCAGGCTCGCAAGGCAGGTGTATATTTACCTGAACCTCGATGGATTCTTAGTTCTGGTCAACTTGCAAGCGAATGAATTCGGCGGAACCCAGATCCGTGCGGTTGGTGACGGATTTAAATCCACCCGACTCGCCGGACTCGCCGACCAACTCCAGATCTGCATCGCTCCAATCCGGAAGGAATATCAGATTGTCCCGGGCTCCCAGCGTGAAGATCAGGCTGGCATCGTCGGTACGTTCGGAATAGACATGGTAGAACCAGTTGGTTCCGGTCTCTTCCTCCTGCCATAGGGTTGCAGCAGCATCAGGTGTCATCGGATCACCGCCGGTGGCGTATTCCATCAGGTTGTCGCTGCCGTCGCCGTCCGGATTGTCGCCCCGCAGATGGTTGACACCAGGGGTCAGACCCGCAGTGATCGCCCAGATGCCGAATGCATCCAGATCGGTCATCAGCGCGATATTGTCGATGGAGGTTCCAAACCATTCAAATCCGGTGCCCTTACTAACGAAGGTGAAGGTGAATACCACCGACTCGCCTGTTCCGAGGGTATGATCGACCAGGTTGGTCAGCGGCACATCGAAGTCATCGAAATCGCCAATATTTCCCACCTCGGTCAGCCCCGATGCGCTCAACAGGTTTGGATCGGCGGTAACATCGCCAGAAACCGAAAGGGTGAAGACTTCCGGGCTGTTGGCCCATCGACGGCCTATATCGAAGTTGAAGCTGGAGAGAACGATGTCTCCCGCATTCTTATTGGTAACTGTCAGCGTGACCACATTGTTGGAGTTGTTCCCGACCCAGCAACTGGCATCTGAGGGTGCTGCAGGAGATACCAGCGAACCATAGGTGCCGTCGTCCGAACCTGCGGGATCATCACCAAATCCGGCGCCTCCATCAAACGTACCGAGGATGCCGTCCAAGGCTGCATCCGGTGTCAGGAACTCATAGTTGAACAGAGCCACGACTCCGCCTTCCGGCACATCCGCCGGACGGGTGGCGTATACGGTCAGGTCATAGAATCGCTCCCCAACCCCGGCTTCATTCCAGAAGATCTGCATGGTGGCCTCGGCATACGTGCCGGCGGCCAGTTGCGCAGATGCGTTGTCGAATTCCACGGTAACAATTCCATTGGTCTCTTCCGGCGTGGAAAGCCCAGCGATCAAGCCGGAATAGCTGAACGCGCCAGCATGCGATTCATTGGTGAATGATACGCTGTTGAACACGATATTGGTGGCGGCATCGCCTTCCGTATAGAACATTTCAATGAGCTGGCTTACCGTTGTATCGGAACTGGTCACCCCCATGCTCACATACCGGTTGGGAACCTTTGTCAGGGTGGCCCCTTCCGTTCCGGAGCCAAGCAGCGCAATATTGTCCAGAATGCTGATTGCATCGACATTGGACAGATCCCCATCGGAGAACGTGAATTCGATTAGGGCTGATTCGCCATGCGCGATTGTGCGGTCTGTCATCCAGGTCAGGTTGGTCAGCGGCACATCGAAGTCAGGATAGTCGGCAGCTTGGCCGCCAAATGCTGGAAGCGTCGCTGCATTTGTGAAGATGCTGCCACCCGTCACATCACCGGAAATCGAGACCGTCACCGTTCCCGGCCCCTTGGCCCAGCCCTTCGCAGCATCGAAATGCAGCGAGTCGAAGGTGCAGTCATAGCCCGTATTGTTGGTGAGCGCCACCGAGATAACCGGGCTGCTGAGCGTGGCCTGATAACACCCTTTCGTCGTCCGCGCGTTGCCGGCAAGTGAACCGTGGGTGCCATCGGTGGATCCCCGGTCGGTGCTCGTGCTGGCATATCCGGAAATCTGCGCCACCAATCCGGGCAGGCGCGGACTGGCATTTTCGCCGGTATGCTCAAAAATTGCGAGGGTGTTGTCTGCATTCACCTCCAGATACATGGCGCTGACCGGAACCGTGGAAGTGGTACTGGAAGCCGAACCGACTTCATTCCAGACAATTTCCACAACACCGGTAGCGGTCTCACCAACGGCCAGTCCGGCAGTTCCGTTGTCAAACTCAATAAATATATCTTCGCTTGCCGAAGGACTGCTCA
>JAOZKS010000297.1 GCA_029935255.1 Pontiella sp. | reverse complement strand
TCGGCCTCTTCGATCTCCTCTTCGTAGGCGGGCATCTGCTCGCGGGTACGGCGGTAGAGAACCGTCACAGATTCGGCATCAAGGCGGACGGCGGTGCGGGCGGCATCGATGGCCGCATTTCCACCGCCGATAATGACGACGTGCTTGCCGACCGCAACGGAACCGCGAATATTGTATTCGCGTAGGAAAGTCATGGCCTCAAAGACTCCTTCAGCCTCCTCGCCGGGCAGACCGAGCTGGAGACCGTCGGGTGCGCCAACCGCCAGGAAGAGGGCTTCGTAGCCGACCTCTTTAAGGCTTTCGATGGTGAAGTCCTTGCCAAGCGTCTGGTTGCATTGGATATCGACACCGAGGCGTTCAATCATCCTAACCTCACGGGCAAGGATTTCTCGCGGAAGTCGGTAGGATGGAATGGTTTGTGCCATCATTCCGCCGGGCCGAGGGGAAGCATCGAACACGGTGGGCTTGTAGCCGAGGCGGGCGAGGAAATAGGCGCAGGACAGCCCGGCTGGCCCGGCTCCGATGATCGCGATTTTCTTCGCGGCATTCTTTTTGTTTTCCTTTACTTCCGGAACTTGAACGATCATTTCCTGTTCAACCATGTAGCGCTTGACGCCGCGGATGGAGAGAGGGCTGTCGAGCGACGAACGGCGGCAGTGTTCCTCGCAGGCGTGGAAGCAGATACGGGCGCAGGCCGCCGCGAAGGGGTTGCGTTCCCGGTGCAGCTTGAGCGCATCGGCATAGCGTTTTTCACCGACGAGCGAAACGAAGCCGGGGACATCCACCGAGGCGGGACAGGCACTTTGACAGGGCGCACGAACCAGGCCGGCGCAGACCCCGGCACGACATTTTTTCTCGCGAATGTGCTCTTCATATTCCACGCGGAAATGGCGGATGGTGGAGAGCACGGGATTGGCGGCGGTTTTGCCGAGGCCGCACAGTGCCGTTTCCTTGATCTGGTTTCCGAGGGAGATGAGTTTTTCAATGTCGCCTTCCTCCCCTTCCCCTTCACAGATGCGTTCAAGGATTTCAAGCAGGCGTTTGGTTCCGACGCGGCACGGCGTACATTTTCCACACGATTCTTCCTGAACAAATTCGAGGAAGAAGCGGGCGACGTCCACCATGCAACTTTCTTCGTCCATAACGATGAGGCCACCGGAGCCCATAATGGCACCGAGCTCGTTCAGGGATTCATAGTCGAGCGCGACATTCAAATGCTCTTTCGGGATGCAGCCGCCGGATGGGCCACCGAGCTGTGCGGCCTTGAAGGGCTTTCCATCCATCATTCCCCCACCAATGTCATAGATGAGTTCGCCGAGCGGCACGCCGATCGGTACTTCGATCAGCCCGGTATTGTTCACCGCGCCTGCAAGCGCGAATACCTTGGTTCCTTTACTTTTTTTGGTGCCCAGCTCAGCATATTTTTCCGCCCCATCGAGCACAATGACGGGAATGCTCGCAAAGGTTTCCACATTGTTGAGCAATGTGGGCTTGCCCCATAGACCTTTGACGGCCGGAAATGGCGGGCGCGGGCGCGGCTCGCCGCGATTGCCTTCGATAGAGGTCATCAGCGCGGTTTCCTCGCCGCATACAAAGGCACCGGAACCCATGCGGATCTCGAGGTCGAAGCAAAATTCGGAGCCTAGAATATGTTCGCCGAGCAGGCCGATTTCGCGGGCTTGGTCAATCGCCATTTGGAGGCGTTCAATGGCAATGGGATATTCGGCGCGGCAGTAGACATAGCCACGAGTTGCGCCGATCGCGTAGCCAGCGATGGCCATGCCTTCAATCACACTATGGGGATCCCCTTCCAGTACACTGCGATCCATGAATGCGCCGGGGTCGCCTTCGTCGGCGTTGCAGACAACATTTTTCGAGTCAGCCTCCGCTTCACGGGTAAATTTCCACTTGAGACCGGTCGGGAAACCTCCCCCGCCCCGCCCGCGCAGGCCGGAAGAAAGAACGCGGTCCACAACCTTTTCCGAGCCCAGTCCGGAAACAGCCTTGGCGAGTGCCTGATAGCCCTTAACGGCGATGTATTCCGTGATTTTCAACGGATCAATATTTCCGCAATTGCGAAGAACGATTTTGGTCTGCTTTTTGAAATATTCAATATCACCGATGTCGGCGACAGGATTTCCGCTCTCGGCATCCTTGTAAAGTAAGTGAGAAACAACCTCCCCATCCTTGATATGCTGTTCAATGATGGTTTTCGCGTTGTCCACGGTGATACCCTGATAAAAAACGTTGTCCGGCATAACTTTGGCGACGGGCCCTGCAGCGCATGGGCCCATGCACCCGGTTTCAATCACTTCAGCCTTATGCGAAAGGTCGTTGGCATCGATGGCTTCGCGCAAGGCGGCGGAGATTTCCAGCGCACCGGATGCGAGACATCCTCCCCCGACGCAGACTAGAATCTGCCGATGGATGCCACCGTCCAATTTGGTTGAAGGATCAATACGCAGGGCTATCTTTTTGATTTCCAATGCGTGGCGTTTTTTCAGATCGGCGGGTGATTTAATCTTTTTAGCCATGACTACGCGACCTCCAGTTCGGATTTCTTATAAGGAGCAAGGATTTGCTTGATTCGAGCCGGTTTAACGCGCTGATGGACATCGTCGTTAATCATGATGGCTGGTGCCAGCCCACAAGCTCCGAAACAACGAGCGATTTCCAGAGAGAATACGTTGTCTTGTGTGGTTTCGCCCACATCTATGGCCAACTCTTTTTTTATGGAATCAAGAACCTGTTTTCCTCCACGAACGTAGCATGCTGTTCCAAGACAAACCCTTATGATATTTTCTCCTCGGGGTTGGGTGGAAAAAAAAGAATAGAAGCCCACCACCCCGGCGACTTCGCTGTAGGGCTTATCCATTCCTTTGGCAATATGGCGTAATACGTGTTCGGGCAGGTAGCCAAAAAGACCCTGCGCAATCTGAAGAACAGGAATTAAACCTCCATCCTTATACCGATATTCCAGCAAAATCTCACCCAGTCGGGATAGCAAGGCCTCGTCATCAACCTTATTTCCGCAGGGGCAACCCGTATCTACCGCTTCGTCCAGCATCATCCTTCTCCTTGTTCACTACATTTATATACGCAGAATACTGAAATACGTACCCATTGTACGCAAATCAAAGGATAAATAAACATAACCTGTTAAAAACGGCATATTTATATAAAATACAGATAACGGGCGGCACGTTTTTACGTAAATCAGCCCATCAAAAAGCCGCCCTCCTCTACTTAATGTAAGGATTTTTTTGCTTGGGATGTTCGGTTGCCTTATCCTAAAGAATAAATAAAAAATAATATTTAACTGTATTTATATTTAGGTGCTGTGAGTGGGCGCTTAAAGCATAGCGGCCTTGAAGAGAAGTTTCTTTTCACTATTTTTCTCTGGTGCTTTTTTTAGTCCATCAATAAAGATTCCTTGCGGGCGATGTTACTTTTCGTCGGAAAAGACGCGATACGGAGTCAACTTAACTGGAATTATTTCACGAAAATCTAGAAACGAGCGAAATTGCTCTAACTCCAGCACTTGAGCGACCGAGGGATGCAAAGCGAC
>JAOZKS010000296.1 GCA_029935255.1 Pontiella sp. | reverse complement strand
GGGACGGGCCGCTTGTTGATGAGCAGGTCATCGAAGCCCAGTAGCGGATGTGAAAAAATGATCCGACGGCGCAGGTCGCGCAGGTCGCCCAGAAACCCTTCTTTGCCATCGCTGGCCTCCATCCTTTTTTCCAAGGATTGGAGCTCTTTTTCCAAGTCCGGGAGCGGCGTGGATTCCTGCACGAAGGCCAGTGTGTTGCGGGTCAGGGCAAGAACGCTGTCCACCGTCCCCAAGTCGGCGGGCATCGCGGCATACGCGGGAGCCAGCGCAACAAGGAGCACCAAAATCATTGACGGCACATGTTTCATCGAGCTGGCTAGCGGGTGAGCTGTTTCTTGAGCAGGCGGACAAATTTTTCGGGGGGTCTGCGCTCGACGCCCATCATGCAGGCCTGTATCCAGTTGCGTTCGAGCAGGTAGCTGCTTCGATAGCTGATGAGCACGCCGTGCTCCTTGAGCGTGTCTCCGATGGTTTCCGACGAGTGGATTTCCGGAAGCACGATCGTGACGACGGCGGGCATGGCGCAGGAATCGGGAGCAAGGATCGGCACATCAATCTCTGCCAGCTTGCGCCGAATGATCCTCGACCAACTGCGGACATCCTCGAAACGCTGTTCCCAATCGTGCGAACTTAGTGCGGCTAGGAGTGCATAGATGAGGTTGGACTGGATGGTATAGGGAATGCCGACCGCGGCCTGATAGATCCCGAGGTCGAGTGCGCACGGAAGGAAGTCGGGTGCTGGCTGGAGGTCGTGGTTGTGAAAAACCATGGATAAACCGGAGATGGAAGCAAGCCCTTTCCCGCTGGTGCCGGAGGCAAAGTAGACCCCGCCGAGGTCGACGGGAACGGTGCCGAGGGAGCTGATGCAGTCCATGCAGAGCTTTATTCCGTGCCCGGCACAGATCTCCTTGTACATTTCAAGATCGTTCAAAACTCCGGTGGAGGTTTCGCAGTGCGTTCCCCATACCCACTCGATGTCGGGGGTTTCCTTGAGGGCCCGCTCAATTTCCAAGCGCTGGAAGCTTTGTCCTTCAGGAATTTCCAAGGTCTGGAAAAAGAGCTTGGCCCCGTTGGCGTTTTTAACAAGGCGGCGGCCAAACTCCCCGCTGACCAGAATGAGGCCGGGCTTGCAAAGCAGAGCCAATTGGCCGGCGATGGCATCGTTGGCCAACGTCCCGGAACCCATGAGAATTTCAACTTGTTCGGCATTCGTCTGCGTGCAAAGCAGGGTGCGAACTTTCTGAAAATCCCGCACGAAGACATCGCCTCGGTGCGAACAAGGGTTGTCGTTGTAGACCTCCTGCACCTGCTTGGAAAAATCGACGGGCCCGGGTAGAAAGTTGAAGGCCATGCGGTCGTCGTTGGCAAGCTCGGGGGTCTCTTTGGAAAAAGAGCGGGATCGGGTTTTTAACTCGGAGTAGGCTTCGAGCGTGAGGTACATGGGCTGATACTGCGCGCCTTCGGTTCCAACGAGAGGGCCGAAGGTCACGAAGCCGAGATATTTGTAGAGCTTGATCTGCCGGAGGGTGCCGGAGATCACAGCAAGGTCATGCCCGCAGTCGATGGCGTGCTGCACGAGGGAGGCGATGAGCTCCTGCGAGATACGGCTGTAGCGGAACTTTTCCTCGACGGCCAGCAAGCGGATTTCGCAGAGCGAGCGACCGACAGGCAGATAGGAATCGAGGTTTTCAAGTTTTTGGTCGAGGGAAAACGGCCGCTTGTCGCGAAAGGCGATCATGCCGGCAAGTTTTTGTTCTTCTTCGTTCACACAAATGATGTAGGTGTTTCCCTGGTGGAGCTTATCAACAAGCTTCTTGTCGAGGTTGGAATCGTGCTGCGGAATTTCTTCGACAAATGTTTTATAGTTCAACGCATGGATGGCCTCGAATTCCCATGGATGCTCTGCGGCCTTGAAAACGAATTGATCTAGCAATCCCATCTATGCCTCCCTTTGGGGTAGCGCCTTGCCGAACTCTTTTCGGATGCGTTCGCGGTGCGCAAAAAGAATGATGCCCGACGCACCGGCCAGCGCGGCCACCGTGTGGCTTGGTTGGTCCAATGCATAGGCCACAAACGGGAGCAACAGCAGTGCCGCCAGCCCGCTCAACGTGAAACCACGACGCAAAACCATCAGCACAAGCGTGGTTCCCAAGAGAAAAAGCACAAGAAAGGGGTCGTAGGCCAGATAGGCTCCCGTGACCGTCGCAATCCCGCGTCCTCCCCGGAAGTGAAGCGGTAGCGGCCAAATATGGCCGGCGATAACGGCCACCAGCACCAGCGCAACGGCGGGTTCGGAAATCTCGAACCGACGGGCCAGCATAACAGCCAACAGGCCTTTTAATGCGTCCCCAACAATGGTGATGATGAATCCAGACCGGCCGAGAATGCGGCCCGCATTGCGACCGCCCACCCCGCCGCTACCGTGGTCGCGGATGTCCAGCCTGGCCTTGAAGCGTACAAGATAGTACCCCGTACAAATGCCGCCCAATAGATAGGCGATCAAAATGCAGATGATGTCTTTGGCCGTCATGCGATAGATCCTCGGCGTTCGTGCACTGAGGAACAGTTTAATAAAACATGGGCAAAACTCAATCTAAGAATCAGATGAGATTATAACGACCGGGGGCGATGATGCCGTTGGGGTCGAATACTTTTTTAAGGTCGCGGATGGTCCGCCAGAAGGGGTCGTCTTCGAGCACCACGTGGTGCATCGAATTGATTCCTACCCGATACGGAGGATAGCCTTGCTCCATGTAGCGAGACTCCATTTCCTGAATACAGGCATGGGCTTTTTTCATCTGCACTTCATCCCGGCGATCGAATGCAAGGCTGACGACACCTTCCATGGCCTTGGTATCCATGAGGTTGACGGTGATGGCGGCTTCGAATCCATGGCGGGCGAAGGTGTCGCGCGTGTCGCGCACAATGTCGTACACGATTTTTCCGGAGGCGGGAATGATGGGAAGGCAAAAAAGTATCCCGCTTTCGGAGGGGTCGGGATCGGGATCATCGAGGTGTTCGAAATCACCGGCTCCCCAATAGACCGACTTGAGCGATTGGTCCGAGGCATCGCCACGCGTGAAGCCATAGACCGGGTCGACCGCCTTGAGCATCATGAGCTGCGTGCGGAAAAAAGGAATAAAGGCCAGTTTTTCACAAAGTGTCTTGGCCCCGTCAATGAATCCGTCGTTAAGAAACATGGTTTTGGCAAAACCCCCAACCGCCTTGCGAATCTCGCGTTTGGCCAGTTTAAGCTGCTCCTTGGTTCCAAGCACACCGATGGCGGAACTCCATGGGCCGAAGCCACTGTCTTCGAGCATTTTGACGGCCTTGGTGCGGGTCGCTTCATTGGGAGGCGCACCGGATGCAATGAGCTCTTCGTAAAGCAATGGGGCAAGTGTTATGAAGGAGCGCTCGCGGTTGCCAACATGCGCGACGCTCAGGAACACGCCGCGCGAACGCAGCGACACAAGCGCATCGATAAGCAGGGGCAGCTTTTCCTCGGAGTCGATCTTGATGATGGCGGCCATGTGCGCATCGGGCTTGGGCATGAGGTCGATGCAGGCGGAGGT
>JAOZKS010000295.1 GCA_029935255.1 Pontiella sp. | reverse complement strand
CACGATTCCCGTTTGGTTCTTTCCTCAAAATTTAATTTTCTCATTCGAACGTTACTCCTCAGGCGCGGCCTTTAGGACGTCGCCTGCAGGAGATTGTTCGAGCAGTAAATGTTGCACCGAGTTTATTGTGTTTGAGTGTCCTTTACAGATTCGTACATGCTCCAGAAATCTTTGCCCTGTTTGTCTGTGAACTTGGAAGGTGTGTTGCCGTCATTAAGACGTACTCTCTCTCTTTTCAAAAGGATCCTCAGTTCTGCGAGTATTTCAGCATACTTGACGTCAGCAGCAAGATTGTTTACTTCCTGTGGATCCTTCAGCAGATCAAATAATTGGGTATGTCTCTTTCCATTGACGCAGTACTCGATCAGCTTGTGCTGCTCGTTGCGTATTGCACGCTGCCAGGACATGAAGGCAAAATAGAGATGATCCCTATGCTTTGCATCTGCGTCATCCAGTATTCCGTTCAGACTTCTGAACTCAACCGTTTTGGGTGTCTTGAGTTGTGCTCTTTCGCATAAGGTAGGATAGATGTCGTAAATGTAGCATAACTGCCCTCGCGTCTCTCCTTTTGGAATGCCGGGTCCTGAGATGATCAATGGTACATGCACGGAATGGTCATAAACATTTTGTTTGCCCATCAGTCCATGCCTTCCCACTGCCAGTCCGTTATCGGAAGCGAACACAATGATGGTGTCCTTCATCTTGCCGGTCTTCTTCAGTGCTTCAAGTATACGCCCAATCTGTGCATCGGTATGTGTGATCATCGCGTAGTAGGCTGCTATATGGTCACGGACCTTGTTAGGGTTTCTGGGAAAGCCTTCGAGCTTTTCGTCACGAATTTTCAGTATTCCATTGTCAAATGGGTGTTTCGGTTTGAATGAGGAGGGCAGTGGCAGGTCGATGCCTTTATACATCGCCCTGAAGCGTTTTGGGCTTTGACGAGGATCGTGCGGTGTTTGAAAGGCCACGTATGCAAAGAATGGCTGTTTACTGTCAGCCTGCTCTTCAAAAAACTTGATGCATGCATCTGCGTAGACCTCGGCCGAATGAGTACCGCTGTGCATGACCTCACGTTCCTTCGAGTAGTCGCCGATTGGCGAGAATGGGCACAATGGCAGTTCGTACTGATTGCTTGTCATACCGCGAAACAGAAGTTTGTCGCCGGCACTGAAGGAACGAGCAAAATGGCCCTTTCTGCCTGGTTCATTCTTGCCGGTTCCGAAAGTAACGTGCCCGCTTTCACGGAAAACCTGAGGTAATGTTTTGTATTTATCTGAGATTTCAAACTCCCAACTCCCCTGATTCTCAAGGTTCCATAATGTGCGCCCGCTGAAAAGGCATGCACGGGACGGTGAACATACTGCAGGAGAAGAGCCGCCCATGATATAGGCATTTGTAAACGCCACGCCGCTCTTGACCAAACGATCCATATTCGGTGTGTGGATGTGTTCATTTCCCATCGCACGGATCGTATCGTTACGTTGATCGTCCGTGAAAAGAAACAACACATTGGGTTTACTTATGTTTGTCTTTGCAGCCGCTATGCCAACGACAGCGCTCAACATAAGCGATGCCACAGAGATCTTCAGGAAATGTCTTCTATTCATATACTTCATATTTGCTATCCTTTGTGTCGATTTTTTATTCCTCTAACTGTACTCCGATTTTGTAATAGGCATTCGGGCTGTCATTTAAATTTGTGAAACTACTAAATGTCCAATTGATATTGGTTTCCAATACTTGGAAATTTTCTAGTAGGTTGGTTGACCAATAGACTTCGTAGACGCGTCCAGAGACCGATTGCCAGTTTATAATGAATCCATTGTCTATATCAACAGACTCAATACCGAAGAAGGAAGCGTTGTTGGTGGGGTTTGAGCCAGCAATCGTCTCCTCATAATCGCTCGAGCCATCGGCATCACTATCGGCACCAGTTTCAATTATTTCGCGATATTGAATATCTGTCAAATATCCCAGCAACGTTGTCCGAGCAGTCGCGTCATCAGGTGTCTGGGAAGCTTCGCTAATTAACCGCTCCTCAATCGGCGAGTTGGAAATATCATACAAGTCATTTCCGTTAATTAGTTTCCATTGCTTATCGCGCACAAATGTTCGGCTTTCCACATCCGAACAATAAACAAAGTTACGGTGTTCAGTAGAAGCTCCCTCTAACTGGGAAAGGAAACTAATCCCATCGATCACGCTGTAGTTTGGTACTACACCTTGACCAATTTCAATTAAAGTCGGGAATATATCAGAAAAGTCCGTCAACCCGTCGTACAGGCTATCGGGTGTGACAACCCCATGCCAACGAACGTAGAGCGGAACCCAGCTTCCGGTATCCTTGGAGGTCAACTTCCCGCCCTGCACCTGCTCTCCGTTAAAGGTGGAATAGATCCGTGACCAAGTCCCGTTATCTCCGCCAAATACCACAACCGTGTTGCTCGAAATCCCCGCGCTATCTAGTGTATCCAATACGTTACCTATCATGTTATCCATATAGGTCATCATGTTGCCATAGAGTTCGGCATCGGTACTATTCTCCTCCGTTGCACCGGGATTGAGCGGTGTTGCCGTGAGCGGCCAATGAACCAATCCCATGGAATACTGTAGATAAAAAGGACTGTCGTTTGTAGCCTCCCGGGAAATAAAATCGCATGCCCACTGGTTGAGTTGGTATGGAACAAAGTTGGTTTCGACGGAAGGATCGCCATAAACAATGGTGTGGCCTATGAATGTCCGATGTTCATCAAACCCATGCGCCTCTATGTGCGCGTCCTGCTCCTCTTCGGAAGCACCGTTTCTCCCCCCATAGCGCAAGTTCCACTTGCCCGCCAAACCGGTGGAATATCCAGCATTCTTTAGTACCGTAGCCAAAGTGGTTTCCTCCAAGGCCAATGGCCCGTTCGGCAAAGTGGGAAAAACCACCCCAGTGCGGAACGGATAGCGTCCCGTCAGGAATTCCGCTCGGGATGGCGCGCACGACGGATTTGCAAACGCATTTACAAAGCGTATGCCTTGCGTGGCGATTGAATCAATCCGCGGTGTGCTCCACGAACTCCCTCCATAAGGAGTCATAGACTCGGCTCCCACATCATCGGCCAGTATAAAAATGAGATTAGGACGCGGCTGGTTTTCCGCCTTCACGGAGACACTTATTGCCGTTATGTAAACTAACAAAGGAGCGAGATAAGAAATTCGTTTCATCTTCATATTTCTCTTTTTTGATCGAACGTTAAACGTGAGCTGACACGGGAAAAAATGTCAGGCATGAAAATTGTGCGTCGTACCGTGTCAGCTCAATGTTCTGGTTCGATTATTGTATTATGAATGCTGTGGTTAGACTTAAAAAAAGGAATGCGATTCCAAATAACCCTAAAATATTTGCCGCAAAGTGCTTTTCTCGTTCTTTTATCATGTACCAAATTGCTAGTGGTGGAATTACTACGATGAAGAACAATCGCAACCAATTTCGTCCAAAGTATCTAAATGCGACTAAAATAAATGATCCCGAAATAAGGCAAAATCCGACGTAGAAAACTAAACCTAAAATCTCTTCAATAGAGAGGTTAACTTGACG
>JAOZKS010000053.1 GCA_029935255.1 Pontiella sp. | reverse complement strand
CCTTACGTGCCCCCAACGAGTTGCAAAACACGCATTTTTTTAGGTCGTTGGTAGCGGGAAAATACCTTTGAACAGAACGGGGGGAGGGGTAGTCTCTGGTTATACAACGAGCGTGCGGTATGGATGCGCGGCTCGACATCTGAATAACTAAACCCTAACAGGAAAGGAGCTGATGTATGCATACATCAACGCAGATTCAACCCTCGTCTTCTTGCTTTAATGGACTCGGATCGGAGCCCGCGATCCCGGTCGAGGTTCAGTTTCGACATATGCTCGAGTCGAAGAAGGTTCTTGGGGTGGTGAATCAGATGATGGAAAAATTCGAAAAATACCCTTTGCCCGGGGGCAAGGCGACGGTCGTGGTCGACGAAACCCACCACCGCGAGCGGAAAGGCGTTTTTCAGGTTAAGATCCGGCTTTCTGTTCCGGGCGAGCGGCTCTATGTGGCCCAGAGCTTCGAGCAGACCGGCATGCACGACGGGGTCTATGCGGCCATTGCCGATGTCTTTGAAAGCATCGAACGGCAACTGGTCAAAACCCACGAACGCCGGGCGCGCCGCCGCTCTCCCAAACTATACAAAAATGCCGCCTGATTCATTCTTTCCCTGATGAACCAAAGCGGAAGCCTCCGAGCGAAGGTTCGGGGGCTTTTTTTGTGCGTCAGACATGACATGTGTTCCCCATGAGCCGGGATGAAACGCATAATGGAAACCCCCGTATGCCACAAAGGGACGTACGGGGGTTGAGCGGCGGGACTCCAAGCTACGGAATGGGGAACTCTGCGGTAAGGGCAAGCACTTCCTTGCGAACCTGTGCAATGACCGCATCGTTATCCACGTTGCGCAGAACCCGTTTGATGAAGTCCGCGATTTTCTCCATTTCAGGTTCTTTCATGCCGCGCGTGGTGACGGCGGGAGAACCAATACGAATTCCGGAGGTCACGAACGGGCTCTTTTTGTCGAACGGAATTCCGTTTTTGTTCACGGTGATCGCCGCCTTGTCCAGCGCAATTGCCGCATCCTTGCCGGTGGTTCCGGTTCTGGTGACGTCAATCAGCATCAGGTGATTGTCGGTGCCGCCGGAAACCAGACGGATGTCGTCGTCTTCGAGCGAAGCCGCCAGCGTTTGAGCGTTTTTCACGACCTGTTGCTGGTATTTCTTGAAGGAGGGCTGAAGGGCTTCATGGAAACAAACGGCCTTTGCGGCGATCGTGTGCATGAGCGGGCCACCCTGAATTCCGGGGAAAACCTGTTTATCAATATCCCCCGCGAATTTTTCTTTGCAAAGAATCATTCCGCCGCGCGGGCCGCGCAGGGTTTTGTGGGTGGTGGTCGTCACGAAATCGGCATGTGGAATGGGGCTGGGGTGGCAGCCCGCAGCGACGAGCCCGGCAATGTGTGCCATGTCCACCAGCAGGTAGGCCCCAACGCTGTCAGCGGTTTTCCGCAGCTTCTTGAAGTCGAGGATGCGCGAGTAGGCACTGGCGCCCGCCACGATCATTTTCGGTTTATGTTCATCTGCCAGTTCCTGAAGCTGCTCGTAGTCGATCTGTTCATCTTCCTGATCGACCCCGTAGGGGACGATGTTGAAGAAGCGACCCGAAAAGTTCATCGGATGGCCGTGGGTCAGGTGCCCGCCTTCGGCGAGGCTCATG
Organism: Pontiella sp.; assembly: GCA_029935255.1. Classification (GTDB taxonomy): domain Bacteria; phylum Verrucomicrobiota; class Kiritimatiellia; order Kiritimatiellales; family Pontiellaceae; genus Pontiella. Next base: position 9,807 of record JAOZKS010000053.1, on the reverse strand, counting down.
GCCAGAATGGTGTCGCCGGGGTTGAGCACGGCAAAGTACACCCCCATGTTTGCGGCGCTTCCGCAGTGGGGCTGCACATTGGCATGCTCGGCACCGAAGATTTCCTTGGCGCGGTCGATGGCAAGGCGTTCGGCTTCATCGACCCACTCGCACCCGTTGTACCACCGTTTTCCCGGGTAGCCTTCGGCATACTTGTTGCTCATGCGTGATCCCTGTGCTTCCCGGACGGCCTTGCTCACGATATTCTCGGAGGCAATCAGTTCGAGGTTTTCCTTTTGCCGCTGATCTTCTTTTTTAAGCAGGGCATAGATTTCCGGATCGGTATCGTAGACTGCGATGGTGCCGACAGATTCACAGGCATAGTCCTTGATTTTTTTTATGCGGCGATCGTGGCGCCCCCCCGAAAATTCACCTGCCAGCCATGCATCGAGAATGGCAGCGGCCTCTTTCTTTGAGGTGAATTTTTCGGAAAGACAGAGTACATTGGCATTGTTGTGCTGGCGAGCGAGGGTGGCGACTTCGGCGTTATGGCAGAGGGCGGCGCGCACGCGCGGAAACTTATTGGCCGTGATGCTCACCCCGATGCCGGTGGTGCATACGATAATGCCCTGATCGACGGTGGCATTGGAGACTTCGTCCGCGACGGCGGCGGCGTAGTCGGAATAGTCGACCGATTCCGCACTGTTTGTGCCCAGATCAACGACGACGATATCTTTCTCTTCAAGGGCTTCGACGATACTGGTTTTTAGCGCATATCCGCCGTGATCCGATCCAATCGCAATTTTCATAAAAGGGTCCTTTTTTAGTGGTTTTCGCGACGAATAAAAAGAATCAGATCCGAAAGGGCCCGATCAATCTCATCCCGCGTTTTTCTGTAGACATTGAGCGATCCCCCATACGGATCAGTAATATCGGCGGGCACCTTTGACGTTCCGAACGATTTAATCAAGCAAACTTTATTTGCAACTCCAGGAAATTCCCGGAGGATGTGGAACCGATGGCCGTCCGTCATGGCAACGATCAAATTGCAGCGGTTAACCAGTTCGGGCGTAAGCGGTTTGCTCCGGTGCCCGGAGAGGTCGAGGTCGAGTTCCCCCACGGCCTTTTCCGCATGGTCGCTGGCGGGCGAACCCAGCCCCGCAAAGGTCCCCGCCGAGGTGGCTTCCCATCCCGCGTCAGGGCCGACTCGATGGTTGAAAATCACCTCGGCCATAGGACTTCGGCAAATATTTCCGGTGCAGACAAACAATACGGTTTTCATGGGTAGCCTTTTTTAAAGATCTGTTTCACTTCCGCGAAGGGAACAACGCCCTTCCGCAGGCATTCGATATGGTTTCCATCCACCTTTACCACGGTACTTGGAAGGGCCCGTTCGGCCGATGAGCCGCTGTCGAGCACGAGATTAGCATTTACTGCAGTCGCCGCCTGTTCCGCCGTTAGGGTGTCAGGTTCGCCGCTCAGGTTTGCGCTGGTCAGCGCAAGGGTGCGGCCGCAAACGTTTGCCAGTGCCAAAGCTACGGCGTGGTCGGGCACACGGTAGCCCGTCCAACCACGGGACGTTTCCAGAACGATCGTAAGCGGGCCGGGCCAATACGTTTCAGCCAGCGCCTGCAAGCCCGGGTTCCAATCTTTGGAAACGGCGGCCACCTGTTCTGCATTTGCCGCCATTCGGGCAATCGGCTTATCGCCGTCGCGCCCCTTCGCGAGAATAAGTCTTTCCATTGCCCCCGGGATGGAAGGGTCGCAGGCGATCCCATAGACCGTTTCCGTCGGGACAATCACAAGCCCGCCCTCGGTCAGGCATTTCCGGGCCCTTTCCAGCAAATCCGATTCAGGATGCCGCAAATCAATTTTAAGGGGTTTCAGCATTCTGGGGATTGTATGGAAGGGGTGCGGTAAATCAATCTGAAAAGACCCTCCAGCGAGAACTTGAAATTCGCCGTTTTTAATTAGGTTTAGTCTGCACGATTTGTTTGCCTCGCATAGGCGGGTTGGGTAAGGTGCCAACTTGTTTCCGAAAGAAAAGGATGATTGGAATATGAAAAAGTTTTTCCCTGCCCTACTCGTTGCTGCCGTCGTGTTTTCCGGAAGTGCGTACGCCGCCAATGACATTGTTTTTGTCGACCTTCAGGAAGTATTCAAGCGCTTCTATAAAACCCAGCTCGCCCAGGACCAGATCCGCCAGCAGGCCGACGACATCAAGCTTGAACGCGAGATGATGGAGGGCGAGATCAAGGAGGTGAAGGAGGAGATTGAGGTGCTGCGAACCGACGCGCGCGACACCACCCTCTCTGAAGAGGTGCGGGAGAGCAAGCGGGACCAACTCGAAGAAAAACTGGTGGATCTCCAGAAAAACGAGCAGGACATGATTGACTTCGAAAAACTTCGGATGCAGCAGCTGGAACAGCAAAATACACGCATGAGCCGCAAGCTGTTCGACGAAATTCAAGAGACCATCAATGACTATTCCAAGGAGAAGGGTTTCTTCGGAGTGATCGACCGTTCGTCGCAGAGCCGCGCGGGGATGCAGACCGTCCTCTATGTTAATCCCAAGGTGGATATCACCGCCGACGTGCTGGCCGTGTTGAATGAAGGCCGCGAGGAAACCCTGATTGAAGACCCCAGTATCAACGTGGAGCAATAGGCGATGAAGCTTTCAGAAATTGTCGAGCAGCTCGGCGGGAGCCTTGAGGGCAATGGCGATACCGAGATTGTTGCGGTTGCGGGGTTGAGTGAAGCGGGGAAAGGCGACATTAGCTTTTTGGCCAATCCCAAGTATGCGGTACAGGTGGCGGAAACGAAGGCCTCGGCCGTGATTGTACCGACCGACTGGGATCGTTCGGCAAGTTGCGCCCTGGTTCGCGTCGAAAATTCCGATCAGGTTTTTGCCCAGGTCGCCGAACTGTTTTTTGAAGCCCCGCCCAAACCTGCGGCGAAGGTTCACCCCTCGGCGGTGGTTGCCGAGTCCGCACAACTGGCCGAAGGGGTTTCGATCGGTGCAAATTGTACGGTGGAAGAGGGAGTCGTCATTGGAGAGAATACCGTTATTTCACCGAACTGCTATATTGGCTATAAAACCCTGATCGGAACCGAAAGTTTCCTTTATCCTCTTGTTTCAACCCGCGAATTCACCGAAATCGGCGACCGCGTCATCATCCATAACGGAACGGTGGTGGGTTCCGATGGTTTTGGCTATGCGGTTCAGGAAGATGGATCGCGCACCAAGATTCCGCAGATCGGAAAAGTGGTGATCGAAGACGACGTTGAAATCGGAGCCAACGTCGCGATCGACCGCGCCCGCTTCGGCAAGACCCGGATTGGAAAGGGCACGAAGATCGATAATCTGGTTCAGATTGCGCACAATGTGGTGATAGGCGAGCATTCCGTGCTCTGCGGGCAAGCTGGAATCTCCGGCAGCACCACGGTCGGTTCGCGCACGATTTTGGCTGGGCAGTCTGGCTTGGCCGGCCACCTCGAAGTCGGCGATGGAGCCATTATCGGCGCGCAGGCCGGGGTGATGAAGGATGTGCCGGACAAGGCGTTTGTGATTGGCTCGCCCGCCATGCCCCATCTACAATTCAAGAAGATGGTGGCCAACACCATTCTGCTGCCCAAGTTGAAAGAAAAGATCAAGCAACTCGAAGATAAAACGGATCGGTTGGGGTAGTAGTAAGCGATAAATACCGATGCTTTGTGCGCCATTTATGTACCACGGCTCCGAAAGACCTTACAAATATGTTTGATATAGAGTTGTCTGCTTGAAATAATATATTTATTAGTAATTGATGATTAATTGGTTATGTAATTATTCGAATTGGTTGGCATGAAAACTGCACGGGGAGAGCTCTGTTTTAGTTTGAAGTTGTTGGCAACGGGGTTGTTTCGGGCGTTTCCAAACCACCGGAAGCCTCGGATTTTTTTATTCGATTAAGGAGCGTTGCCGCCGGTCTCGGAGGCAACGATAAATATTAAAGGAGATAGCATGAAAAACAACATCGAAGCATTCGGTGAAAACGTATTTGGTCTGCCGGTAATGGAACAACGCCTTTCTGTGCCGACCTTTGCATCGCTCAAGAAAACCATCGACAGCGGTGCCGAGCTCGATGCCGGCATTGCCGACGAAGTGGCGGAAGCCATGAAAGAATGGGCCATGGAAAAGGGTGCCACCCACTACACGCACTGGTTCCAGCCCCTCACCGGCTCCACGGCCGAAAAACACGATTCATTCATCTTCCCCGATTTCAAGGGAGGAGTCGTTACCGGCTTCTCCGGCGATGAACTCATCCAGGGCGAACCCGATGCCTCTTCCTTCCCCTCTGGCGGACTGCGTGCCACCTTCGAAGCACGGGGCTACACCGGTTGGGACCCGACCAGCCCAGCCTTCATCAAATACGATGGCGCTGGCGCGGCCACCCTTTGCATTCCCACCGTCTTCTGTGGATACAACGGCGAAGCACTCGACAAAAAGACCCCGTTGCTGCGCTCCATGAACGTACTCTCCGAGCAGACCGTTCGTCTGGGTAAGCTCTTCGGAATTGACTGCGGCGACACCATGGCCAAAGCCACGCTGGGTTCCGAACAGGAATACTTCCTGATCGATGTGGATCTCTACGCCGCACGTCCCGACCTTCAGGCCACCGGACGCACCCTCTTCGGAAAGGCTTCGAGCAAACATCAGCAACTCGACGACCACTACTTCGGTGCCATCAAGACCCGCGTTGCCGCCTTCATGGCCGACCTCGACCTTGAACTATGGAAGCTGGGCGTGCCCGCCAAGACCCGCCACAACGAAGTATGCCCTGCGCAGTTCGAGCTCGCCCCGGTCTTCGAAACCCTCAACATTTCCGTCGATCACAACATGATCACCATGGAAGTGCTCCACACCCTCGCCGAAAAGCACGGCTTTGCCTGCCTGTTGCACGAGAAGCCCTTTGCAGGGGTCAACGGTTCCGGCAAGCACAACAACTGGTCCATCTCCGGACCGGATGGAAAGAACTGGCTGAAGCCCGGCGACAACCCGCATGAAAACGCAAAATTCATGACCATCATTGTTGCGCTCATGAAAGCCGTCGACACCCATGCCGACCTGCTGCGATCTTCGGTTGCCTCCGCAGGAAACGATCACCGCCTCGGCGCTAACGAAGCACCGCCCGCCATCGTTTCCATCTTCCTGGGCGATCAGCTCACCGACATTGTTGAACAGATCGAAGCCGGTGGAGCCAGCAGCTCCAAGGATGGCGGAAGCATCTCCCTCGGTGTCGATCTGCTGCCGAAGCTTCCGCGCGGCAATACCGACCGCAACCGCACCTCGCCCTTCGCCTTTGTTGGAAACCGTTTCGAGTTCCGTGCCGTGGGTTCCAACCAAAGCCCGGCTGGTGCCAACGTGGTGCTCAACACCATCGTTGCGGAAGCATTCGACTACATCAGCACCAAGATCGAAGCCGACGTGGCCGAAGGCAAGGAGTTCAATGCGGCCCTGCAAGAGGTTCTCGCCGAAATCATCAAAGAGCATAAGCGCATCCTCTTCAACGGCGATGGCTACACCGACGAGTGGCTCGCCGACGCGGTTGGGAAGGGCCTGCCGAATCTGGTGACTACACCGGAAGCCCTTGAAATGCTGAATACGCAGAAAGCCAAGGATGTCTTTGCCAAGTACAACGTACTCAGCAGCGAAGAGCTGGAATCGCGCTACAACACCTATAAGGAAACCTACGAGACCCTGATTGGTATTGAAGCGAATACGGCGATTGATATGGTCAAAACCCTGATCGTTCCGGCGGCGGTCACCGCCATCACCGAATACTCCGCCGTACCGGCGGTTGCAGGGCTTGCTGGAGAAATGTCCAGTCTGCTCGAACAGACGGTATCGGGTGTTGCCGCCCTCGAAGCGGCCGAAGGGCCTGCCGCAGAGATTGTTGCCATGAACAAACTCCGCGAGTCCGTCGATGCGCTGGAAGCGCTTATTCCGGCCGACCTTTGGCCGCTGCCGACCTACACGGAAATGCTCCAGGTCTAGTTCGCAAGAACAGACCCTCGAAAGGCCTCGCATTGCGCGAGGCCTTTTTTTATCTTCCAGCGCATGAAACGAATCGGAATCACCATCGGCGACATCAACGGCATCGGGCCCGAGGTGGCGCTCAAGGCCGTTGCCAAGCACCGCTGGCCCGCGAAGGTGCAATTTGTCTTTATCGGCTCCGAGCAGGTTGTTCGCGAACAGGCCGCCGCGATGCAGCTCCCCCTTCCTCGTAAAGTGGAATTTTGGCATATTGAAAGTGCGGTCAAATGGCAGCCCGGAAAGATTCGCATCGAGGCCTCCCGACTCGCAGAGCAATCCATCCGCCGGGCGGTCGAAGGAAGCCTCTCCGGCGCGCTCGATGCCATGGTCACCGCGCCGATCAGTAAGCAAGGTTTCCAGAAGGCAGGCATCGATGTGCCGGGCCACACCGAATTCCTCGCCGAGCTCACTCACACCAAAACCTTCGGCATGATGCTCATGGGCGGCGGCCTCCGCGTCATGCTCGTCACCCGCCACATCCCGCTTTCCGCCGTCCCCACCGCACTCACCCGCAAAACCATTCGCGAGGCCATCGAGCTGACGGGGCAAGCGCTCAAGCTTTTCGGGCTTCAAAACGGAAAAATAGGGGTCTGCGGATTAAATCCCCATGCCGGCGATGGAGGCGTATTGGGTCGCGAAGAGATCGAACTCATCAACCCCGCCATCCGTGCCGCACGCAAAAAAGGCTTCAACGTTTCCGATGCCGTACCGGCCGACACCATTTTCTTTCAAGCGCAGAAAGGTCAGTACGCCGCTGTCGTCGCCATGTACCATGACCAAGGGCTCGGCCCGCTGAAAATGAACGGCTTCGACGAAGGGGTCAACATCACCCTCGGCCTTCCGATCATCCGCACCTCGCCCGACCACGGCACCGCGTTTGGGATTGCCGGGAAAAACCAAGCCTCGCCCAAAAGCATGAAAAACGCCATCGCCCTCGCCATCGAAATGGCCGGAAAGAAAAACCCATGGAAGAAATGATGACTGCCACCCCGCGATTGACGAGTCCGAAGGAAGTCCGCGCACTGCTGGAAAAGCTTGGCCACCGACCGAACAAGGGGTTGGGGCAAAACTTTCTGATCGATGCCAACATTCTCGACATCATCGCCAACACCGCCGATCTCCAGCCGAAGGATTCCGTTCTCGAAATCGGCCCCGGCCTCGGAGCACTGACGGAGCGGATTCTTCCGAAGGCCAAGTCGGTCACGTGCATCGAAAAAGATCCGACCATGGTGGAATACCTCAAGTCGCGGTTTACAGAGTTCACGCTAATCGATTCCGACGCGCTGGATGTTGATTTGGATGCGTTGTTTGCTGGGGGTATTACGAAAGTGGCGGCCAATCTTCCCTATTCCGTGGCGAGCCGCTTGATGGTCGATATTGCCGAGTGCGAGCACCGCCCTGAGCTGATGTCGCTTACCATCCAGAAAGAAGTGGCGGATCGCTTGTGCTCCCCGGCGGGGAGCAAGCACTATGGAGTGCTCAGTATCCTGACCGGCGTTGCGTATGGAAATACGTTGGTAAAAAAAATAAGTCCAACCTGTTTTCTTCCGCCCCCGAAGGTGTGGTCGGCCGTGGTCAGGATGGAGCGCCGCAAAGTTCCAATCGTTGGAAGCGCGGAATATCCCACCTTCAAGAATTTAGTGAAATATTGCTTCTCGCAGCGCCGCAAACAGATCGGGACCATTCTTAAGAGGATGGGGATTTCACCGGTTGATGAATTGCTGGCCGATGCAGGGATCGAGCATACCGAACGTCCCGAAAGAATCGAGATCGAGCGATGGGCAAAGCTGGCGCGGTTGCTGTCGTAGGGGAATGCGATAGAATCATATGATTCTATATTGACATGATAGTATCGTATGAGACTATCTATGACATGAATTGGAAGCCGACAGAGTTGGTGCTTTCTGCGGAAAGTATCAGGAAACTGGCCGAAGTTGAGCAGTTGATCGGAAAAGTGGAGGGGTTGCATCTATCCCGGCCAGTTCCGAAACTTCGTCAGAAAAACCGTGCTAAATCAATTCGGGGATCAACCGGTATTGAAGGAAACAGCTGTTCCGTTGAGCAGGTTGAAGCAATTGCCGACGGGCGACCGGTCGCCCTTTCAAAAAAGGAGCAACTGGAGATCCGCAATGCCCTTGAGGGTTATGATACGTTGATGTCTTTTGATCCCTTTTCGATCCAGTCGATCTTGGATGCCCACCGGACACTGATGGGGAAAGGGCTGTTGCTGGTTCCTGGAAAATTCCGACAGGGACCGGTTGAAGTCTATGTGACGGAAACGCAAACGCGCAGCATGCCTGATTGGAAAACCGTGGAATCGTCCATGGAGGCGCTTTTTGGTTATCTTAAGAATGGCGAGGATCTGATGCTGATCAAATCGATCCGCTTCCATTTTGAGTTTGTAAATATTCATCCATTTTTGGATGGAAACGGCCGAGTGGCCCGCCTTTGGCAGACGCGATTGTTGATGGAGGAACATCCGGTTTTTGAATTTCTCGATGTCGAGTCGATGGTGTTTGAACGCCGCGAAGAATACTACAGGCAGATTTGCAATGCACAGAACTGCGGCAATGTGGATTGTTTTGTGTCGTTCATGCTTGAGCAAATCAGGCGCTCTCTTGCGAGCCTGTGGGAAAACAGTGCGCCGAGCCGGAACACCTATGCGGATCGGATTTCCATCGCGCAACAAGCCTTCGGGAAAGAGACCTTTTCGAGAAAAGACTATTGCCGCCTGTTCAAAACGATTTCGCCGGCCACGGCCAGCCGGGATCTATCGGCAGGGGTCACCGCCGGTTCACTGGATCGGGAAGGGGACAAGCGCACCGCCGTTTACCGGTTTGTCTAAATTCGCTACCAGCAGGCCTGCCAAGTTGATCCGTCGTAGACCCTCAGCTTATTGAGGGTGGACCTCCCTCATGGGCCAATACCCAATCTATACCTCCGTTCTGTCTTCGGAAGCGGAGTTTCGGAACGTAATCAAAACCGCGAATTAACACCCCCGCCGATGGTTGAGCCGAACGTATCGTACCCAATGGAATTCCCGCTGCCACTAATACTCGCGTGGATAGAGAAAGATCCGATGTCGTTGTTTCTTCCTCCACTTATCACAGAGGCAAACACCCAGTTGGAAATGATGTTGTTATAACCCGCAACAAAGTTCCCATCACCGCTCGCTCTGATTACGACATTGCTGGTTGAATCCCTTACCAGAAAGGCACTCGACCCATCCGTAGAATCCAGCGTGGCCGTGATGTCGTCCGCCCAGCCCGAACATGCCGCGATTAAAATCAGCCCCGTACATATCGTCCGTCTCGTTTTCATTGTTCTGCCTCCTATAAAATCGGGTTGAACCACGGAATACACAGAACACACGGAAGCCGTTCAGCATGCATGTTCCGTGTATTCGGTGTATTCCGTGGTATAAATTAGTGTTCTCATCTAAAAATCCTTCACGGGCCGCTGACCCGCTCTACCTCGGCATGGATGAAGAGCTGGTCCCTTTCTGTGTGCGAGGTGGTGGCCGTTAGAAGAAGAAGCATCAGACTAAGATTAGAGGTTGTGGACTGTGAAAGGGCGCGCGGTGAAAAATACCTAAGCAAGTTCATTATCAACCTCCAGTTCTCTAAAACTCCTGTTCGGAGATATACGCCCTTGGGGGAGGTTGGCAAGAGTAAATACGGGCAGCTAAACAGGTGTTTTAATACCTGTTTATGTTAAGGAAATCGAATGCCCGGAGCGGGTTGAGATCGAGC
>JAOZKS010000294.1 GCA_029935255.1 Pontiella sp. | reverse complement strand
CGAGGGCGGGGTCGACATCGAGCAGATCCATGACGGCGAAGGGGCTGCCGAAGCGGCCCATGCGGGCATAGGTGGTGGGCGTGGGGTGGATGGGCAGAAGCTGCACGATCTTGCAGCGCAGGGTGCCGATGATGAAGTCGAGTTCTTTGATGAGGTCGCGGAATTTTCCGGATCGTGGAATTACGGCATAGCCGGCTTCGTCCAGCTGCCGGACGGCGGGTTCTTCCTGCGGGGCGACGGCTCCCTTGCGTTTGGCATCGCCAAATTGGCGGACGAATGCGGTGTACATGGTGTTGCTCGCGCAGGTTTCGGCGGGTTCGACCTTGAGTACGGAGTTGCCGCCTTCGGGCCATAGAATTTTTTCCGAGCCCTCGGCGATGAAATAGGCCTTGGCCTCGAACCGCCCAACCCCGAGCAGGGGCAGGGTGATGGAAAAGGTGTTCTCTCCGGTCGGCTCCATCGGGTGGTCGTGCCAGTCGCGCGAGAGCGGCGGGAGGCCTTGTTCGGCATGCTGGATGATTTCTCCGTGGCGTATGGCGGCATGGCCGATGTTCGATCGTAACCACGCCTTGCCGGGGTTCCCGTTGTGGTTTTCGAGTGTGAAGGTGATGGTATCGCCGCGGAAGTGGATGGTGTGTTCGCCCGCCGGTGGATTTTGAAATAGAGGGTTCATAAGTACCTTTGTTAAAAGACACTTCTTATAGGCGGGTTTGTTTCCAATGTCTGGAAAAAAGGAGGGATTCTTTAGGGGCTAGCCTGCATCTTTGCCACTGCGCCATGTATAGATTCCGGAAATGGAAAGGGCCATGCCGAGAATGGCCATGAGGATGTTGCGTATGTTTTCTTTGGCGGGGACATCGTATTGATAGGCCATTACACCTGCTGCACAGAGAAGCAGGCCGAGAATCAAAAGGATGATGCCCATTTTCCGGATCTCGTTAGACGTATTTTCGGGTTTGTTTGGATTGGGTTTTTCCATGAGCTATTTTTTTTCGGTTTTACATAGATGGTGTGCGTGGATTTATTGCTGGGGTTTTGCCTTCGCTCGATTTCGAAAAGGTCGTGGCTTCGAAAAGCCGGGGGAGGGTTTGATAGCCGTGGCTACGTGGATCGAAATCGGGCTGTTGCCGTTTGATGAGCATCCGCAAGCTTCTGGACGGGATTGATCGCTAGTTCATTGAGGGGTTGTTTCCAGTTTTTAAGATGGTTGCTGCTCCAGTCGCCATAGGCTTTTTTGACGACGAGGTGTCCATGTTTGGAGAGCTCCGAAAGCACGGCGCCCATCACGCTGTATTGGGCGTTCTCTGCATCGATCAAGACGGCGATTTTCTTTGCGGAATCAATATCTTTCATGGGTTGCCCTTCCGTTTGAGGGAGTTAGTCGGCCTGTAATGACCATTCTTCGAGTTCGGGTTCAAGGTAGGCGTTTTCGAGAAGTTCCTCTGCCCAGTGGTGCCCGGATTTTTCCAGGCGGCGCAGGATGCGCACCGACATGACTTGCACGGCGGGAACCTCGGACCACAGCGCATTATTCAGGCAACGCCAATGCGCGGGGATCATTTTCTTGGGGGTAATAATCTGCTTATGGCACTCGTCGCAAATGAAGATGCTGCCATCGACGCAGGGTTCTTCTTCCAACGGAAGCAACTCCAGAGCTTCGAGCTTTACGCCGGACTTTTCGCATAGTTCACATTTGGAGCGGGAGCGGCGCACCAGATCCTTCGCAAGCCGCGAAAGCATATTTTGCCGATGGAACTTTCCCTGAAACCCCGTAGACATGGTTGAACATCCCCTTAAATAGATGAGGCTAACATAGGGAATAACCGACGGAATGGAAGAACGACATGCGGGTTTATTTTATGAAGAGATAGACCTTGTAGTATTTTGATTCGGAAAACCCGGGCGGTGGTTGCGTGGTTACTTTGACAAACGCGCGCAGGTTGGTGAGGCCGTTTTGGGGTTTAACGATGAGTTCGTATTCGTAGCCGGGGCGGATGGTTTTTAGCTCGGCCTTTACGGAGGGGGTCGTGGAGGTGACTTCGGCCAGATGGATGGGGTCGGCGGATTGATTGATGACCCGGCAGGTTTTGGGCGGATGGGTGGGTTCCTCTTCCCATACGAGGCGCTGGGTGGAGAGTTTGATTCCGGGAGGAATGTTGATTTCGATCCCCAGCCGTGTTGGGGAATTCGGGGCATCGCTCGTGACGATGGAGATGTGTTTTTTCTGCAGGCCACTCCGTCCGCGCAGAAGAAAGGTGACGGGTAAATTTCCTTTTTCTCCTGGAGCGTAGAGTTTCTTTGGGAGGGGGGTGGTGATGCAGCCGCAGGAGGAATTTACCTTCATGATTCTGACCGGTTGCTTTCCCGTGTTTTCGAAAGGGAAGGTGAGGGTGGTGCTGAGCTGCACGGGATGAACCGTGGTTTTCCGGGTCATGAGCTCCCATTCCAGTCCGGCGTATAAGGGCCATGCAAAGAAGACGAATCCAAGATAGACGAGGGTGTGTTTCATGCGTGGAAGCTAGCAGAAGAACTTTCATTCGTACAGGCGTTAGACCTTCGCAGGGCTTGGTTTAAATACACGTATACAAATTAAACACATTACTTGAATAAGTATTCTAAAAATTTCAACCGGGGGCTCTTTCGGAAACGGTGGATGCTTCTTCCAGCGATGCCCGATTCTACAGGGTTCAGATGCAGCTCCGTTAGGCGAGCGGGATTAGATGGAGGCCACTTCTTCAAGCACCTTTTCAAGTTCGCTGAGGGTGACGAGAATGTCGTACTTTCCTTTCACCATGTCTTGTGCGGCTTGTCCCATCGTATCGCCCAGTTGCTGGTCGCCGAGGAGCCAGCCGATGGAATCGGCCGTGAGCTCCGGCGTGTCGGCAATGAAGCAGTTAACCCCGTTCTGAGCGGGAATGCCCGCAACACCAAGAGAGGTGGAAACCACCGGAAGGCGGGTGGCCATGGCTTCGAGCACCTTGATGCGCAGGCCGGAACCCAATCGCATCGGATTGATAAAGATGTTGGCCTGTTCCCGGTAGGGGCGCAGGTCGTCGACCGCTCCGGTAACCACAATGCGGTCATCCTTTCGGGCCAGTTGCTCGAGCTCGTGGCGGGCTCCAACGCCCACAATAAAAAAGCGCAGGTCCGGATGCTTCCTGGAGATCAGCGGCCAGACTTCGTGGGCAAACCACAGCGCGGCATCGTGATTGGATTTATCGGCAAAGTAGCCGCACATCATCACGATGGGTACTCCGGATTTTTCTGCGGCAGGCCGGTCGAGATAGTCAAAGTCGATGCCGGGCGGGATAACGGAAATCGGGAGTTCGGGCGCATGGCTGAGCAAGGAAAAACGATCCTCCGCCGTGAGGGTCAGGATGTGGTCCATTGCGCTATACATTTCGAATTCGTATTTTTCAAGGGATTGGATTTGTGAAGCACTTTTAATTCGCAGCATGGGCGACACCCCGGAGGTGTAGGCATATTTGCTGAAGGCGGTAGTCAGGCATCGGTGGCATGAAACGACTTTGCGCACCGCGGAGAGATAGGGATTCCGGTAGAGATACATGCCCATCTCGCTGAACTCCGCG
>JAOZKS010000052.1 GCA_029935255.1 Pontiella sp. | reverse complement strand
CACGCCTCAACGAAGCGAGGTGAGTATGTAGCGTTTTTGTAGTGCCTTCAGAAAGTCTATCGTTGGTTTGCAACGGGTTACGTCAGGTAACAAGAAACTTGGGCTAAGTCGATAAATGAAGATCGAGGGAAACGGGATATATTAGGTCGGGCCATTTGTTTGATTCAATATTGTACTAAATATATAATACACAACAAATATGAACTATATGTGTTTGTAGAATCAAATTCAGGTTTTGATGATATATTCTTATCAGTTTCTACCGCAAAGGATTAAGTGGGTTTCAATGCTGTGCGCTAGTGGTTTGGCATACCTGTTGCGTATAGGACGATCCATAAGTCGCGAGCATAAGGTTCGGACGCTTAAACCTTAAGAGAGGGAAGTATGAAAAACATGATTACCAAAGCAGTGGCAACAGGAATGATCGCGGCCGTGGTCGGAACAGCTGCCGCCGAAACAACCGTCACCATGGATTTTGCCAGCGCATACGTGTTCCGTGGCTACACGCTCAACGACGAGGCGGTGTTCCAGCCGGGTATCGAAGCCTCGGGGCTCGGACTTCCGGAAGAGATCGGTACGTTCACGATCGGCGTGTGGGGAAACTATGATATTGGTGACTATGGTGGTGCGATGACTCCCAACCAGTTCTCCGAGATCGATTGGTATGCATCCTACGCCGCGCCGATCGAGGTGGTTGATCTTTCGGTTGGTGTGACCGACTACACGTACCCCTTCGCAGCCTCTGCTGAGGATGTTGAATTGTTCGTAGGTCTTGGTTACGAACTCGCTGGTGTCGGTCTTGCCGCCACGGTATATCGTGGCGTTTCTGGCGATATTCTGGGCGGAGTTACTACCGTGGAGTTTGGTGCGGAATATGGATTTGATTTCACTGAAACATTCAGTGGGTCGATCGCAGCGGATGCCCGCTGGGTTGATGGCACCAGCACCGGTTCCGGTTGGAATGACGGAACGGTTTCTGCCGGAGTTGCCTATGCACTGAATGAAGCGTGGAGCATTTACGGGTCTGCTACCTATATTGCACAGCTCGATGACACGGTGCTGGTTGATGGCCCTTTCGCTTATGATGTCGATTTCCTCGGCACGGTTGGAGTGTCCACGACCTTCTAAGCACCATGCAGTTGTTACAATAAAAGCGTCCCATTCGGGGCGCTTTTTTGTTTGCGGGGATCGCCCGTCCGGTTGTCGATGGGAGACGAGTTCAACAATGCCTTAGCCGATCACCGTTTGGTTTTCCAATAATGGATTGAAAAGTTCCTTCCTGCTCGAAGACAAGGAATCCCTGTTTTTCCGACCCAACGATCCCGTTGACGAATTTATTCTCCGGGTACGCCTGTACCGATAGTTTGGTACTCATGGTAATCGCTTGAGGGAATGGCCATAACCCGATATACATTCCTTGTGTTTTGGCATGTGTGTTTCTGGGCAGACGAGACGAGATAAAGGAGTAGATAGTTATGTTGAGCGATACCCATTTTTATTTTAACAAGGCGGCCGACATTCTAGGCCTCCCTCAAATTATCCGAAAAATCCTGCTGACCCCGCAGCGCAGTGTGAAGGTTGAAATTGCGATTGAGAGCTGTGCGGGTGAGCTGATGTATTACACCGGCTACCGCGTGCAGCACAACAACGCCCGTGGCCCGATGAAGGGCGGCCTGCGTTTTCATCCCGAGATGAACGAAGATCATGCTTCAGCTCTGGCAGGGTTGATGACGTGGAAAACTGCGGTGGTCGATATTCCTTTCGGTGGAGCGAAGGGCGGGATCGATTGTGATCCAAAGACGATGTCCGACAAGGATCTAAGTCTGGTGACCCGGCTCTTTGTGGCGCAGATGAAGGATGTGATCGGCCCGACGATCGATATTCCGGCTCCCGACGTGAATACCAATGCCAAGGTGATGGGCTGGATTATGGATGAATATTCCAAGTTCGAAGGATTCTCACCGGCCGTCGTTACAGGAAAGCCGCTGCATTTGTTTGGCTCGGAAGGTAGGGAAGAGGCCACGGGGCGCGGGGTAATGCTAACCTTGCGCGAGGCGCTGAAGGATCAAGGGAAAACGTTCTCAGAGATCACGGTCGCTATCCAGGGTTTTGGAAATGTGGGTAGCCATGCCGCCCGGTTGATTGCTGAACACGGGGCCTGTATTGTTGCGGTTGCAGATCATACCGGCGGGGTCTCGAACCCGGATGGACTCGATGTTGTTGCACTGAATGAATGGGTGTCGGAAAAAGGGGGGGTCAGCGGGTTTGTCGGCGGAATGGCCTTTGAAGGTTCTGAGATCATCACATGGGATGCGGATGTGCTCATTCCCGCCGCGCTTCAGGATGTGATTACCGAAGAGAATGCGCATGACGTTAAAGCGAAGATCGTCGTCGAGGCCGCCAACGCGCCCACCACGCCGAGTGCGGATGCCATCTTGCTTGAACGCGGTATTCTGGTTCTTCCGGATATTCTGGCCAACGCCGGTGGTGTCACGGTCAGCTACTTTGAATGGACGCAAAATATTCAGCAGTTCCGCTGGGTGCTTGATCGCATCAATGATGAGCTGGAAAAAGTAATGAGCAAGGCCTATCGTTCCGTTTGCGATGTGGCCGAGGAAAAGAAAGTGGATCTTCGGACCGCCGCATTCATTCTCGCCATTCGCCGAGTGGGGCAGGCTGCTCTGGCCCGTACGCATCTCGATGGGTCCATCTTTATGTAGTTGGAGTCCGTCGGCAGCTACTAACCTTGTTTTGCGGTGAAGTGGTGTTCGATTTTTCTGAATCCCCAGCTGTTGAAGCAGTCGAACCCTGTTTTCAGGATGGTGCCTTCGGATTCAATCCAATTGTTGCCGATGGTGACGGTGGTGTCGCCGAACTGGTAGAGGCCGGGGCTGATGCAGATGTAGCCGACGGCCTCTTTTTCCCCTGAGCTTTCAGCGGTCCCGAAATGAGTGCCGACGCGAATGCCTAGGTTGTCCGGATCGCTGCGCCAGAAGAAGTTGTTCCAGTCGGAGTTGTTTACGGTCTGCACCTGACCGAAGCAGGCGGCGCGGAGCATCGGAATGTTATCGCCAAAGGTTTTGCGTACGCCTTCAACCTCCGTGCTCATTACCTCCGGAGCTGCCTCGACCGTTCCGGCCTCAGCGACAATGCCGTTTTGGTCGGCAGTGAACTTGCCGGCTTCTATGACAACCCAACTGACATCGTGGGTGTTGCCGGTCCCCGCCTTCTCCCGGATGGGCTGGAGCTTGATTTCGCATCCGGTAGGTTTCACATTACGGATTCGTACGATGAAATCCGGGTTGGCTTCGGGGTCGATGGAAGCAACCACAATCGGGGTTTTATAGCGGTGGGAAAAGGGAATGGAGGTCCACTTCTTGGTGGAGATGCCGGGGGTGGTGCCAAGCGCAAGTTTGGGGCTGGCAGCCTCCGCTACAACGTGGATGTTGATGATTCCTTTGAATTCGTTTCCGAAGTTGTTGCTGATGGTGTAGTGCAAGTCGTCCTGCCCTATGAAATCGGATTCGGGAGTATAGGTGAGGGAGCCGTTTCCCGAGGACAGCTTTCCATGGGCGGGCCTCCGGCCCCATTTGATGGTGAGACCCTTCGCATGCGATAAGGCCGTTTCGAGCGGGTTGGCCAAGGTGACGGGCTGGTTTTGAATGGCGATGACCCGGCGCTGGGGATTGTATGCGGCATCCCATTTTGGAAGGCTCATTTTATTAATCAGCTGGTTGGCGGTATCGGAGCCTTTGATGTGGAAGTGGGCGAAGTAAGGACGAATATCGTGTTTGGCTTCCTGTGAGAGGAAGATAAGCCAAAGATCCATCTTGTCTTGATCGTTGCGCTTCGAGGCCGAGTAGGCGGGAAGCTGGTTGATCTCGTCGTCCGAATGGGTGAAGCGGTGGACGGCTGTTTTGAAGGCTTCCCATCCAAAGGTCTGGGCATAACCGACCATGATGCTGGTTAGGGGATAGGACCACAGGTGGGTCCACTCGGTGGTCCACCATCCGTCCACCCGTATTTTTTGATGGAGATCGTCGTTGGGGTCGAACAGCCGCAGCATGTGCGTTTCTTCGCTGTCCTTCCAGTTGAAGTCGCCGCGGGTTCCCTTCATGTAGTATCCGGCCCAGTTGGGGGTGGACTCGCCGATTTTACCGAACATCATCCGGCTGTCGTCGCAATGGTGGCCGTGCTCGTGCAGGAAGAGACCGTTGTTGTAGGCCTTCATCCGCTGGAGATTCAGGAGGTTGACGATGCTTTCCTTTTTTTCATATAGCGGCCAAGTGGAGAAGCCCATGATGGGATTGAAGCAGGTGTGCATTCGTAATGGAATGCCGATGTCATAGTTGTAGAATCCTTCGTGAGCCTGGACGTTGCTATCCCACCACGCCATGAGTTCGGTGGGATTATCGAGGGCTTGCAGTGCCTCGCGATGCACAACGAAGATCATATTATTGCCCACCAATTCACCCCACGGTCCGGGATTGTTTCGGATCGTTTTCCATGCGGTTTCGGTGGTTTTCCCCAGAATAAAACGCGGAGATTCGGTGACACCGGAAAATGAGATGGAGGTGTTGTTGAGCGCCAGTTCCTTCGGGATATTGATGAACAGCATCCCTCCATAGGGGCTCACTGCTTTTAGGGTCTTTTGGGTGAGTTCAATTTTCAGGGTGGTTTGCGGCATGCATTCGAGGGCTTTGTTATGTTTGTTGGCATCCAGATGGTGGCCCATTTGCAAGACCACCTTTTTACCCACAAGCTGCTGCGGAATCGTGACTGTGAAGGGTCTTCCGGGCAGGGCGTAGAGGCCGGTGGAGAGCATCTCTCCCCGGCTTTTATCTGCCTTCGAATTTAGCGTGACCGTCTTTTTTAAGGGTTTGGTTCCCGTCGGGATTTGGCCGAAAACCGGTGCGGTGCGGTGGGCACCCATGGCCTCTAGTTTAGCTTGGGGAAGCATTTTGATGTGCAGGCTTTCCAGTATTAGAAGTTCCTTGAGGACGGGATTGGTGATCGGCGATTCGGGTGTTGGCATGAGTTTCCGGGCCGCTGCAGCATAGGATTTGATCTGGGCTATATTTTCTTCGGAGGGCTTCTTTTTTGCGATCCGCCCTAGCTTGGCCAGAGCCTCGGTTGCGTGGACCTGCTCGGCTTTGTTCAGCTGTATGGCCAGAGCCTCGGTGCGATTCGGGGAAATGGTTTTCAGGGTCTTGAGTATTTCAGTGGTTCGCTGTTCGGCGAGATAGGATTTCTTCCCCAGTTCCATGGTCCGTTTATCGAGTGGCGGAACCTGAAGGAATGCCGCACGGATTACGCCTTTCTCCTGATCGGGACCTTGCCATGCCACGGAGAGGTGGTTGCCCCCTCCGCCTTGCTTGTGAAGGGCCTGAATGAAATAAAATTTTCCTTTGGTGAGTTTGATGGCGGCTGATTTTTGATCGTCTCGCGACCATTTCCGTTCCCCTGAATACCGGTTGAGCGAGAGGGCTTTTTTAAGATTGGCCGGATCCTCGTCCGGGCTGAGCCAGAGTTCGGCGGTGTCGTCGGCCGCGATCCAGAAGGTGTAGTCGCCCGTCTTGGGCGGGGTGAGCAGGGCTGAGTAGCGCGAGCCATAGTCGTCGCCCAGATCGGCATAGGCAAACTCGTCGAGAATCCGAACGGTGTTGGCTGTGCGAGTATACTGTTTGTTTTCGGTCAACTCGATGATGCTTTCGCCGTTGATTTTGATCCAGGTCTCTTGAACCACGCCCAATGTGCTCTTTGCTTCTGTAAAGGAGCAGAGACAAAAAGCGATTCCTAAAGAAAGTCCGATATTGGAGAATAGTTTTTTCATCATCATACCTTTAATCAGTAGAACGTGCTCGCCGGGGAGCGAGCGTTATTGAAAAATCCCCGGTCGAAATAAGAATTTATGACTAATCAATAAATTGCAGTGCGAAATCCCATGGCTTCTTATGGATTTGAAAATCGCACATCCGAAAAACGTGTCCCTGCCGGGAAAACTGTTTTTCATCTACTCCCAACCTGAAGAAGAAAAAAACATGGGCATGGACAGGGAAGCTAGCACGAATTTGGTTCAGGGTAACAGCTGAATTTTGCGGCGATTTCTCGATCATTATTTAAGTGAAATAAAAGTTTGGCAGGCCATTTTATTGAGAATATAATAACCGTACTCACTAAAAGGGTAATAATTATATGAACTCAAAACTTTCCTTGTGCAGAATTAAACCATCTGTTTCCCCTGCCGCACCAATGGCTCTGCTTATTCTTGTTGCAGGATGTTCGACCCCTCCGCCCGCAGAGCCCCCGCCAGAGCCAGAGAAGGTGGAGGAGCCTGTTCTCGTGGAGGAGCCCATTCTCGTGGAGGAAGAAATCGTCGTGACCAATCAGATGGTTTGTTTCGAGGCCACGGGTGTTGCTTTTATGGAACCCCCCGAACGGAGTATCCAATCTGAAGAATTTATAGAGGCCTCCGGCTTTGGACTGCCTTCTCCCAATACGTCAAACGATGCGCAAAAACACTTAACGGCGATGGAGGCGGCGCAATACCGGGCACTGGCCAATTTGGCCGAAAAGCACTTTGGGCTGGATGTAACTCGAGAGGCCCGGACGGTCGATATGGCATTTGCGGGGGAAGAGGTTCATGTGAGGCTCGATGGCACGCTGTCGGGGATTTCCGAAGTGGCGCGGAGTTATGACACAGAAGCCGAGGTGGCTACAGTTACCCTGCGCATGGCGATTGAGCCGGAAGAAGATCCGCAACGTACAGCACATGAACAAGCGCTTTCGGTCGAACATCGGAAGGCTCGGACCGTTACCGCCGCCCGAATCCAGGCCACCGCTTTATTGCGCGAAAAGATGGGGCAGGTTTATGTGGAGCAGGATGTTCTCGTCGAGAATTTCATTACAACCCATCAGGAAGCGCGGGTTTATGTGCAGGGACTTTTGAACGGCATCCTTTTTTCCGAGGCCCGATGGTTGAGTGAGGTAAGTTGCGAAGTGACCGCTGCCGTTGAGATGGATATCGCTAAACTCGAATCGATGGCCAAGGTTGTAGCTAAAGAACCTTCGGAAGAGGCGGAGGCGACAGAGGTTCAGTAAGGAGATTTTCGGTTGTGTTTTGGTTTTCCGCAGAGAAAGCAAAGGAGGTCCGATGGTGGAGCGTTTTTGAGTAAGGGTTCGTATGACGGAAATGATTAATCAAACTAACAAAAGGTAGGTATAGCATGAATAAATTAAATCTAGTCGTATCATGTATTGCAGTCGGCAGTGTTGTGGTTCTCTCAGGATGTCAGACGCTGGGAGGCGGTGCCAAAGCCGATGAGGAACTTGCCGCGGCAAAGGCCGAGACCGCCGCCGTACAAGCAGAGGCGGATGCCGCGATCGCAGAAGCAAAAGCTGAAACAGCTGCCGCACAGGCAGAAGCTGAAACACTGACCATGGCCGCAAAAAGTGTCCCCGGCAGTGTCCTTACACAAAATGGAACGTTGCTGTTTGCCGCACAAGGCCAATCTGTAGCGATGGCTGAAGATGGAGCGCTTGGCGTTGCAAAGGCTCGGGTGGCTGCGGAAACCATTGCTAAGGTGAACCTACTTGAAATTCTGAAGGGTGCCCTCATTTCCAGCTCAGTGCGGGTTGGAGATATGGAGTTTGAATCGCAAACCGTAACCGCGACGGTAAGTGGATGGCTCGGAGGCGTCGTGCTGGAAACCAGCTCAACCGCCGAAGACCAAAGCCGCCTTCCCGATGCAGAGGCGACGGATGAAACCGTTACGTGCAAAGCCAGCCTTGAAATCTCTGAGAAAGCTTGGGCAAACCTGCAAGACTACGTTGAGTAGCCAATCGAATGAAGGGTAGAGCGAAGGGAATACACGAATCGGGTATTCCCTTCGTTTTTTTAAGACATCCGCTCCTATAAGGTAGCACGCAATGAAAAAATGTTTATTCTCATTCGGGTTTGTTGCCGGGTCATTTCTTCTTCCGGTCTCATGGTGCATTGCGGAAACGACAGCCACTGGTGTTGCAACGAATCGGCAACCTGTGGTGGTTGAGGTCGTTGGATACGGAATTCAGGATGAAGGGCAGAGTGTTGCCGAAGTTCATCGTGAAGCCCTTGAAGACGCATTAAAGAATGCGGTGCTGCAGGCCCATGTCAGTCTGGATGTGCAGATTCTAATTAGCGACCTGCGGACCAAGGAACGTAGCGTGCGCTCTCGAAGTTTTGGGTATGTGGAGCAATCGCGCGTGATTGATACAGGCTTCCTGCCCGATGCAAACCCGCCGATTTACCGGGTGCGCATGGAGGCACACGTGCTGCCTCGACCCGGCCTTCCTGTGGTGCCCGTAAATAGAGTCGTGGCCTTGAATGTATGGTCAAAGCTGGAGCCAGTTCATGAAAGGCGCTACAAAGAAGCGCTGTCGGAAAGTTTGCAGGTCTGCGGATTTCGCGTGGTGGATTCGAAGGATGAATCTCCTCGGCTCATTGTGAATGTGACGCTGGCGCAATCAGCTGATAGTGTTGCATGGGAGCTTCAGTGGGAAATGGAGCGAGTCGCCGTGGTGGATCCAGCGGAACGGCATGTGATCGATACGGCAAAGGGAATGTGGCTGATTCCCGACCCTCATTCAGCCTTGGAGATGGACAAGTTGGGCGAGGCTTTGGCTCAATATGCGCTACGCCTGACGGGCATGCCTCGGTCCGAACGGATTGCACCTTCCAAAAAAACCCCTCCGCCTATTTTTTGAAGAGAGCCTCTTCGGGAAGTAGGAATTGGATTTCGAAAAGGAGCGACCAGTCGGCGGTGTTGGCGGGCGCTTCAACATAATGGTAGGCCTCAAGCTTGAAGTTGATAGGCATCCGCCCGCTCATCACAACCTTACCGATTCCTCCTCCGATAGGCACCGTCCATGTTTCGTTCTGAGCCGCCCCCCAGTTAGCTGTGTTTATGGGTGATGTTCCAATGGACCAACCTTGACCAAAGTTGTAGTAGGCAAAATATTCAAACGTTGAAAGATCAACATCGGGATGGTTCCCGCCGCCGGCAAAAGAGCACAGATGGTTGGCGCGTAGTCCGACAAGCCATGAGTCTCGTTCAACAAGCCCAACCCCCCCAAGCCCCGCACTCCACTTTTGCGAGCCGAGCGAGTTGTCGGTGGAAGAGGGGATTTGTACGAGCGGGCCGATGCCCCAGTAAACGTTTCGCTTTCCCGATGGGCCGTAGAAACTTTCGTAGGTAATATCGCCCAACCCGTGCGAGTCCCTCTCGCCAGACACGAGGCCGGGTTGATAGATGAGCGGAATATCCAACCGATTGATCATGATCCAGCCTTCGGAAAGACGGGAAGGCATGGAGGGCTTGAGATTGAGCACATATTCGAGGCCATCCTTATGCCCGACTCCGGCATTGAAATGGTTTTCAATCGGTAGGCTCATCAGGTCGGCCATCGGATTTTGCGCCTGCTTTGCCCAGTCGGAAGGGTCTTGCGCAATCACGGACGTTGAAGCGATCAGCATGAAGAAAAAGGAGGTCAGTATTTTCATGGTCATCCCCTCGAGAAACAGATCACTTTGTTTTGCTTTTTTTTCGGTTCTTCTTTTCCGGGGCAGGTGCTTTGAGGCCAAATTTTGGGAGCAGATATTCCTGCATCCGGGCTTCGTAGTTTGAATAGTCCATGGACTGCACGATGGGAATGAGGCTTTTGGCATCATCACCCATCCAGTCTAGAATATTGAGCACCTTGAGCGAGGCGTAGGATTTTTCCGAGAGCAACGCTGAAAGGCTTTGAAGACCTTTCTCTTTTTCACCGGTTCGAATCAGCAACCACGCGGCCATGGCACGCACTTCATGCGATTCGTCTTCCAGAGACTGAAAGCCAGCCTTTTGGTCGTCGAGCAGGAAGCTGCCAACCATGCCCCAGTAGCGCAGTCCAGCGTCGGGACTACTCCGTAATCGTCCAAGGGATGGAAGATGGGCGGGGTCTTTTTCAAGCGCAAGGTCAGCGGCATCGAGCAGGGCAGGCAGGTTGTAGAGGGTGCGGTTGCGTACCATTTCATAGATGGTGGTGTCGTTGTCCGCGGCTCGTTTGACCATTTCGGATTCCGGCAGCAGGCCGGAATCGTAAACACGTTCCTGCCAGACCCGCAGACCGCCGCGCATCCTACCGATGATTTGCGCGTATTCCGGGTTGTCGATCAGGTTATCAACGTTGTCGGGATCCTTGTGCATGTCGTAGAGCTCTTCCGTCCAGCCCTTGGGCTTGAAGAAGCGCGACTGAACCTCGTTGGCCTTGCCGGATTCCACTTGCTCGACCCATGCCTGGGTGGCCGCCATATTCCAGAGATATCGGAGGTGCTGCATCCACGGGACGTAGGGCATATAGTTGCGGATATAGAGGAATTGCTTGTCGCACACGGCGCGGGCATTTTCGTTGCGCTCGTCCATGCGGCCGCGAAAGGCAAAGTGGAACTCCTTTTCTGGTTCGGTCTTCCCCCCGAGGAAAATATTGCCCTGCATGTATCCGGGCACGTTGCTTCCGGTGATGCTCAGCCAAGTCTTCGGCATATCGACAAAACTGACCAATCGATCAACCTTCATGCCTGGGGTTTTTGCGGGCCAGAGGGCCTTGAATTTCGGCGGAATGCGGATGATCAGCGGGCAGTGGATTCCACTGCCGAAAATATAGCGCTTGCTCCGCGGAAGCACGCCGCCATGGTCCGAGTTATGGATGACAATGGTGTTTTTCGCCAGTCCTAGTTCCTTGAGTTTGGCGAGCGATGCGCCGATTTCCGCATCCATCTTTTTCATGGCATCGTGGTAGTGGGCGTAGTTTTTGCGCATGTCCGGAACATCGGGGTGATACTTCCGGAGTTGGGTGTTCGCCGGGTTGTGTTCGGTGTGGTCTACGTCACCAAACGCCTTGCTCTCGTGCGATTGCGTGGAGTTGATGACTTGGAAGAAAGGTTGGGTTTTCTTGAGCGCATCCCAGTCAACCTTGCCCGGATTATCCCAGCATGCCTTGTCGTCGCGGCCGCCTATGTTGTAGTCGGTTTTTTTATCATTCCCGACGTAATAACCGTTGGCCTTGAGGTGGTCGGGATAGTATTGAATCAGGTTGTGCGGAATATCGTAGCGGCTGCGCATGGGGTGCGTACCCATCGAAATCGCGTTGATGCCGGTGATCCAGGTGGAGCGCGAAGGTGCGCAGACGGGGGCGCTTGCGAAGGCATGCATATATTGGAAGCCATCCCTTGCCAGCTGGTCGATATTCGGCGTGTTGGCATGCGGGTTTCCGTAGCAGCCCACCCAGTTAATGTTGTTGTCCTCGCAGGTCAGCCACAGGATATTCGGACGTTGTGCCGACTGTGCATGAGCGGAGGCCAACGTTGCGGCCACCGCTCCCGTTTGAATGAAGTTGCGCCTATGCATTTTTAAGGATGGTTAGTGACACGTCCTCTATCAGATTGGCCGTGTCGGTTCTGAACTGTTCCATATGTGGTGCGGCAAGGTGGGCATGCAGCGCATCAAGCGTCTCCCACTT
>JAOZKS010000051.1:9496-11546 GCA_029935255.1 Pontiella sp. | reverse complement strand
AACTTTTTCTCTATTCCAGCTCTTCCTTCAACTGCTCCAGCTCGCTCTTGAAGCGCGATTTCACCCTCGATTTCAGTGTGTTGACCGTGTTCAGGGTCATGTCCTCCTGGTCGACGATCTGTTGGGCGGTGAGGCCTTGGAGGCTGAGCTTGAACACGGTGATGGCGTTTTTGGAAAATAGCGGTTCAATGTTCTGCAGCGCCAGATGGGTGAGGTGGATGCGCCATTCTTTTTCGGCGATTTCGTCGATGTCCGGAAGCCGGATGGAATCAAGATAGGTCAGGGTGGTATCGGCCAACGCCTTTTCTTCGCGGGCGATGCGGCGCTTCCGCGAGCGGATAAAGTTGAGCACGGTATTTTTGGTGACGGTACTGAGATAGTTGCGGAAGCGCAGATTTTCAATGTCGAGTTCCGGCAACCGCTTCCAGAGCTTGATCATGATTTCCTGATGCAGCTCGTCGGCATCGCTTTCTGCCACGTTCATGTTGATGAGAATGCTGAAAACATAGCGTGAATAGATCTCGATAAACTCTTCCCATGCCAGGTCGTTATGCTGATCCTGCACCCGCTGAATCAGCGTTTTCCGGGTGGCGTATGGATCGGTTTTAGGGGGTTGTTCGTTCGGTTCCATATGAAAGGAACGTAGCCTAACTTCTTCGTCGATCAAGTTTTTTCGGAAATCCATCAAACCCCTGTTCCCGGCGGAGTTAAATGGGTTGCAGAGGGTGAGTATTAGGAGAATACGCCGTTTCGTTAATGAGAGTTAATTAAACAAAACATAAGAGGAACGAGGATGAATAGATGTTTGGCAATATTGATCGGTATGGTAATCAGCGGAAGCGCGATGGCAGCGAACTGGGACTGGGACGGCGGCGGTGGCGCTGAGAGTCAATTCCTCGCCTATTACACAGGCGACAGCAGCACAATCACATTTGGCGCCGGCGTTACAGATGGCGGTACAAACACGTTTGCCACAGCACTTGCTCTTAATAATGGCGACCGGTTTGGAATTGCATGGAATGACGAAGGTAACGCCGTAAACCGCTCTCGACTTGAGACCATGGATATCAATGTGATCCCGGAACCGGCCACGTTGGGACTGCTTGCTGCATGCGGTGGCGGCATACTGTTCATTCGGCGTTGTTTCATAATATAGTTCCTTGTTCGTAACAGCCTATGAAGCTCCGTCATCCATGGTTGACGGAGCTTTTTAGGGGAAGGGAGTTGCGGTTGCCTGAAACATAAATCGCACTCGGTTCATTGGAAAAGAATATGCGTATAACCCAAATTTGTATCTGTCTAGGCGCCTTTGTTGCGACCCTCGCGCACGCTGCTGAATATTATGTGGCGACCAATGGCAGTGATTCCGTAGCAGGGACGCTTGCTGCACCGTTTGCGACAATTCAAAAAGCTGCAAACGTGATGGGGGCGGGGGACACCTGCCATATCCTCGGCGGCACCTATCATGAAGCGGTGGTGATCAGCGGTCTGAGCGGCACGTCGGGCAATCCGGTGACCTTCAAGGCCTATAACAACGAAACCGTAACTCTTGACGGCACCCAGTCGCTCGCCGATCTAGGATCGACCGGATGGACGTTGCACAGCGGAAGCATCTACAAGACGACTTTAAGCGCCGATATCTGGCAGCTTTTCGACGATGGTGAAATGATGATTATGGCCCGCTGGCCCAATGCCTTCCTGCACGACGGTTCCATTTGGGATCAGCAGGGTACGTGGGGCCGAGGCGAGGATGCCACCAGTTCCGACGGCACCATGGTCGACAATGTAAATAACGGCCACGATCTGGCAACTACCGGCTTGGATGTGACGGGTGCGATGGGCGTGATGAATGTCGGCAGTTTCCGGACCTGGCCGCGAAAGGTTCTCAGCCATTCCGCCGGCAGCGACACCTTTACGTACGGATCTGTTCCCGGTTACAGAACCAAGCTCGGATACTACTATCTGGAGTGTAAACTCAACCTGCTCGATGCCGAGCGCGAATGGTTCTACGACCCCGCTTCCAAAACCCTTTATCTATGGGCACCCGGTG
>JAOZKS010000051.1:0-9396 GCA_029935255.1 Pontiella sp. | reverse complement strand
CGCGAATGGTTCTACGACCCCGCTTCCAAAACCCTTTATCTATGGGCACCCGGTGGCGGGGCACCATCGGGTAACATCCGGGGAAAAACCCAGACGTATGCCTTCAATATTTCAAACAGCGAATGCCTGATACTCGACGGGCTGAACTTTTTCGGCACGACGTTCAACATGGTCGACTGCAGTAGCTGCACGGTTGAGAACTGCAACCTTCAATTTCCGGGCTTTTCAAAACGCATGCTGGGCAGCGAGGCCGATATCGAGTTTGCAAACATGCAGGCTGGAAACTCGGACCCGGGTAATACGCTGCGCAACTGTGTGTTCGAAAACTCCGACGGACAGGCCATGCGGATGAGTGGCGCGGGGTGCGTGATGGAGAACAACTATTTCCACAACATCGATTTCAGCTGTGCCGGACTTCCAAACCTTGGCAATACGATACAGGTGGAAATCGGTAGCAGCGGATCGGTAATCCGCAGCAACACGATCGACACCGCCGGAGCCTCCGAAACGATCGCCCCCGGCATGGCCGGAACCGTCGAGTACAACCGGGTCACCAACATTGGCCTGTTGCAGAGCGACGGAGCCGGTGTCCACCGCATGGTGCCGGAAGCCCCGAACTCCATCACCCGCTACAATTGGTTCCATGATCATAATAAATACAGCATTCGCTTCGATGGCGACCCCGCTGGTGAACAAGGTTTGGTGCATCATAACGCTGTTTGGAATTCCGATGCCATGCGACTCAAGGGCGACCTTCACCAAGTCTACAACAACTTCGGATTCGGCGGCCTGTCCAACAAAGGCATCATCAACATCGCCACCGACAAAGGTGGCAATGCGAACTCGGTTACGCGAAACAATGCCGCCGACGATATTAGTCCGGCCACGCTGCTTTCCTCCGGCGATCCACTGCCCGGAACCGAGAGCCATAACTGGAACGGTAGTTGGACCGGAACCGATATCCGCGATCAGGTGCGCGATGCCGCTAACCTGGATTTTCGACCCCGAACAGGTTCCGTACTGATCGATGCCGGCACCAACATCACCGGCATCACCGAGGGCTATCTGGACAGCGCACCCGATATCGGCGCGTATGAATACGGTGCTTCCAATTATTGGATTGCTGGCCGAAAGTTTCCGCAAAGCTCGACTCCGGTTCCGCCCAACCTCGCCACCAATGTTCAGATCGATGCAGATCTTATGTGGCTGGAAGGTTATGAAGCGGCCTCGAATGCCGTATACTTTGGCACCAGTCCCGATAGTCTCGTTTTTCAGGGATATCAGACGAATAACATATTTAATCCCGGCGCACTTTCGACTGGTATTGAATGTTTTTGGCGGGTCGATGCCATCGGCCCCGAAGGAACCGTTGTCGGCGAAATCTGGAGCTTTACTGTGGAAGGCATACCGGCTCTTGATTATGGACTCGTCTATACCGAGCATACCAATGCGCCGCTGGGAAATGCGGTCACTTGGTGGACCAATAACAATTCAATTTGGAACGCCATGAGCGCGGCAAACAATGATGGCATTGGTAATGAAAAAATGTATGGGCAATCCTTCGTTGCTCCGGATGACTTTGCACTCTCCGCCGTCTCATTCCATGCCACGGGCGATACGAAGGATTTCGGCGACAGCCAGATGCTTCAGCTTTCTATCCTGGAAGACACCGATTCCAACAATGTGCCTGACACAGCCATATCCGGAGAGCTGAGTGTGCTCTTTACCTCCATCACGGGTTCCACTCCTTGGAAAAAACTGACCCTCGTCGATCCATTAATGCTGGAGAGCAACAAGGCCTATGCGTTCGTGTATACCCTGACCGGGCCGATCAGCGAACTGTTCCGGGTTTCCACCGACAACGCCAACGGTTATACGATCGGTAAGGGCATCAGCACCGACTACACGGCCGGGGACTTCCCCAATCCGCTACCGCCAGCGCTGAACAGCCCGCGCGATATTGCGTTCACTGTCCAGCGTGCTTCTGCTCAATCGTTATACTCCAGCTGGGCAAACGACTACGCGATTTCCGGACATGACGGCTATGTTGACAATCCTGACGGAGACACGCTCAAAAACCTTGCTGAATATGGTTTGGGCGGCTCACCGGATAATCCAAACGACGCACCCGGCATTGTCCCAACCTTTGATAACCTGGAATATGTCTACCGCCGCCGCACCGATGCCGCCGCGCGCGGATTGACCTACACGCTGGAAGAATGCACCAACCTGGTTTCCAACGATTGGAACTCCTTTATCAATCCTCCGACGGGAGTCGGTGCTCTTGAAGCTGGATTCGAAGCGGTCACCAATCAAATCCCAACCACGGGTCCCAGCCAATTTATGCGTCTGCGTATATCCCTTGATTAAAAGCGCAAATGAGTATGATGACTTGGTGATGGCCAAGAAAGCGGATTTCAAGACGGTCCCTTGATTCTGTCGGAATTCTTGTTTATTCCGTACGGCGAGCGGTTTGGCTGAAGGTTTCCGGTGGGATTCCATAGACGCGCTTAAAGACGCGCGAAAAATGATAAGGGTCGGCAAAGCCGAGTTCTTCGGCGACTTGCTTCACCAGCAGGTTGCGATTGCTCAATAGATCGGCGGCTCGTCCCATTTTTAACCGGGTAAGCAGCTGGAGGGGTGTTTCATCGGTGAAACGTTTGAAGAGGCGGGAAAGGTACGCTTGGTCGACGAAGCATTTTGAGGCGGCTTCATGAATGGTGAAGATCTCGAGATAATGGCGCTCTATGTGTTGGCGACAGCGCAGGTAGGTCTGCCAGGCGGGGGAAAAGGCTTCGTCGGAGTCCATGGTGAAATCATCGGCATAAAGGACCAGTTGCCGGAGGAGCAGGCAGCACAGGGCATCGCGATTACGGCTTTCGGTGTTGCCGGTCGTGATCAGGTTTTCAAAAATGCTGCGGATGCGGAAAGGGCGCGAAGCATAGAGGGCGCGTCCATTTAAAAAGCTCGTGGTTTTAAGCAGGGCGACGAGAGCACTGCCGGTGAAATCGACAAAGTGCTTGAGCATTGGAGAGTCCGGGTCGGTTTCAATAATATGCTTGGTGCGCGGCCCGTAGCAATAGATGGCGCCGGGGCGTAATGGATACCGGTTGCCATTCATGGTGAGGGTTCCTCGACCCGATGAAACAAACTCGATCGAGTAAAACTTAAAGCGGTTTCGTTCAATGCGGTATGACGGTGCGCATTGTTCTCTTCCTCCACATACAACGGTTTCCAGCGACTTCTTGTCGGGGGTCAAATTTAGATAATAGTATTCGCCCGCGGAAACCTGGGTCGAGATGAATGATGCCTTGTTATTTTCCATATGTCGCCTGAGTTGTCGGTTGTGATGATTTTGAAACTATGCGAGATGTTTTTTAACAAGTCAAATATATCCATCAAAGGGTCAAGGCGGTGCATTGGCGGCATTGGGTTTGGATGCTAGCTTATATCCATTCCTCGAGGGTTTCGGGGACGGATGTCCAGGTGGAATCCGTGCAGTTTTGAAGTTAACTCAACCCTAAGCAAGGAGGACATCATGTCCGAAGAAAAAAGAATTGTATTCGTCATGGCGGAAGATGGCGTTGACCCAAACATTGTCCCGAAGAAAACCCTGAACAACGGCGAAAAGATGCCGGCGATTGGCATGGGCACGTTTGGTTCCGACCGTTTCACCAATATTCAGATCGCCAACGCGGTGATCGGTGCTGCCGAATACGGCCAGCGGGCATTCGACTGCGCGTCCGTCTACGGCAACGAGAAGGAGATCGGCGAGGCACTTAAAGTTGTTACGGATGGCGGCGTTCCGCGCGAGGAACTCTACATCACTTCCAAGGTTTGGAACGACATGCACGGCGAAGGCGACGTGATCAAGTCCTGCAAGCAGTCTCTCGAAGACCTCGGCCTCGACTATCTCGACCTGTACCTCGTCCACTGGCCGTTCCCGAACTTCCACCCCATTGGCTGCTCCGTAGATTCCCGCAGCCCCGATGCCAAGCCCTACATCCATGAAAACTTCATGAAGACCTGGGCGCAGATGGAAGAGCTTGTTGAAATGGGCCTCGTCAAGAGCATCGGCACCTCCAACATGACCAAAGCCAAAATGGAGCTGTTGCTGCGCGACTGCAAGATCAAGCCGGTTATTACCGAAATGGAGCTACACCCGCACTTCCAGCAGGAAGAACTCTACACCTACTACGTTTCTCAGGAAATCCAGCCCATTGCCTTCTGCCCGATCGGCTCCCCGACGCGTCCGGATCGCGACAAGACCGAAACCGATACTGTCGATATCGAAGATCCGGTGGTCAAGAAGATCGCGGCGCGCCTCGGCGTGCACCCGGCGGTCGTCTGCATCAAGTGGGCGGTTCAGCGCGGTCAGATTCCGATTCCGTTCTCCGTGTTCGAGCCGGAATACCGTAGCAACCTCAAGTGCTCGCTGGCCGACTATATGACCATCACCGATGAGGAAATGGCCGAACTGAAAACCATCGACAAAGAATGCCGCCTGATCAAGGGGCAGGTATTCCTGTGGAAAGACGGACAGACCTGGGAAGATCTCTGGGATCTGGACGGAACCATCGAAAGCTAATACAGTCTGGAATATAGGAATGGAGCCCGGCACAAGCCGGGTTCCAATTCAGTGTTTGCGAGGGAGAGCCAAAAATAATTAGGAGTGAGGATGAGTAGTTCCAACGAAAAAATCCCGGTTGTGCCAAAGGCGTTGCTGGGTTCATTTATTCTGGTTACCACGCTATTTGCATTGTGGGGCTTTGCAAACGATATCACCAATCCGCTCGTGCGCGCGTTCAAGGATGTATTTCAGAACCTAACCAATTTTCAGAGCAGCCTGATCCAGTTCGCCTTCTATGGCGGCTATGCCACCATGGCGATTCCGGCGGCATTGTTTATCCGGAAGTTTTCCTATAAGGCGGGTATCCTGCTCGGTCTGGCGCTCTACGCCTTCGGGGCATTGCTGTTTATTCCCGCCGCCATTACCATGGAATTCATCTGGTTCCCGGTGTCGCTCTATATCCTGACCTTCGGCTTGGCCTTTCTTGAAACAACGGCCAATCCGTTCATTCTTTCGATGGGCGACGAGCGAACCGCGACCCAGCGTTTGAATCTGGCGCAGGCATTCAACCCGATCGGCTCGTTGATGGGAATGTTGGTGGCGAGTAATTAGAATCCCAGCGCAATCCGGTCCAATGCGGATTGCGCGTAAAATTCAGGAGAAAGAAAATGCTTAAAGGAATCGATCCAATCATTAGCCCGGAGTTGTTGAAGATTTTGGCGGAAATGGGCCATGGCGACGAAATCATCCTGGCCGATGCCCATTTCCCCGGCCACACCTTCTGCCCAAAGAATGTATTGCGCGGCGATGGCCTGCAAATCCCCGATCTGCTCGAAGGCATCATCCCGATCTTCGAACTCGACAGCTATTCGCCCCCGCTGGGCATGATGGCCGCAGTCGAAGGCGATACACTCGATCCGCAGGTGGAAGTCGATTACATGGAGGCCATCCGCAAGGCCGCACCGGACGCGCCAGCACCCGAGCGCATCGACCGCTTTGCGTTCTACGACCGCGCCGAAAAGGCCTATGCCTGCGTGATCACCGGAACCACCTGTAAATATGGAAACATTATCCTGAAGAAGGGAGTAACCCCGATCGGGTAACCTAGGTGTCCACAGATTTCGCGGATTATTCAATCGGTGAGTATCAGTGAAATCTGTGGATTAGATTTATGAAGACGATCTATTTCATCCGGCACGCGCAGAGCGAAGCAAACCTGCAAGATATCCTTGCTTCAAGGCTGGATTTCCCGCTGACCGAAAAGGGCCAGCGGGATGCCGAGGCCATTGCTTCCGAATTCAAGAAAATCGCGACGCTTGACCGCATGGTTTGTTCGCCGTTGATTCGTGCGCAACAAACCGCCCGGCCCATTGCCGATGCATTCGGCCTGAAGGTCGAAATCGACGAGCGGATCACGGAACAGCAGCTGGGTGTTTTTGCGGGGATGACCTATGCCGAACTCGATGAACGCCCCGAGTATATGCATGAACGTTCCAAACGGTGGAAATGGGAGCCCGAAGGTGGCGGTGAATCCTATGAAATGATCGCCCAACGGCTGGAACCTTTTTTCCAATCCTTGGAAAATGGGGAGGGCGAAAATATCCTTTTTGTAACGCATGCCGTCACCATGCGCATGATCAAGGCAACCCTTGAACAGACCCTGCCGGACTATCCCCGCGAGATCGCCAAGAACGGCGAAATCTGGAAAACACAGTTTACAAAATTGGGCGACACCCACGCCGTCGAATCAATATTTCTGGGTGGAAGCAAGTCCGCCGCCTCGCGCGCATAGAATTACGCATTACGAATTAAAACCAAAGGTTTGCTATGGCTGAATATATTATAAGCGTGGATTTGGGAACAACGAGTTGCAAGACGGTGCTGTTCGATACCGATTTCAATGTGGTGGCCACTGCAAAGAAGGACTACGGAACGGAGTACCCGCATGCAGGCTGGGCGGAGCAGCCGGCCTATCAATGGTGGCGCGCCCTGAAGGAAAATACCCAAGCGGTTATCGAGAAAAGCTCCATTGATTCGTCCAAGATTATCGCCGTGGGTATCGATGCCTTCTCGACCACCGTGCTTCCCGTCGATAAGGAAGGCGACCCGCTTCGTCCTGGACTGATCTGGATGGATCGGCGAGCGACGAAACAAGCCCAATGGATTGCCGATAATCTAAAGAATGAAACCTGGGAAATTAACGGAAACATCAGCGACGCGGGCAACATTGCGCCAAAGATTATGTGGATCAAGGAGAACGAACCAACGGTCTACGAAAAAACCCATATGTTCCTGCATGCAAACGGCTATCTCGGCTATCGATTAACCGGCGAATATTCGATGGATCTCTCCGAGGCCGGGCTCTCCCAAATGTGCAACACCAAGACCGGAGAATATTCCGATGTGCTGCTCGATGGCTGCGGCATCGACCGCGCCAAACTCCCGCCCATCTTCAACTGCACGGATATCATTGGAACCGTGACCGCCGAGGCCGCAGCAAAAACAGGGCTCGCTGAAGGAACGCCAGTGATTGCCGGCTCAATGGATAACGTTGCCGCCGGACTCGGTGCCGGTGTTTCCAAAGGTGGAGAAGTCTTCATTTCCGGCGGAACTGTCACCACCAACAATGTCTGTCTGAGCGAGCCGAAATACAATAAAAACCTACACGTCTACCCGCACATCGTACCGGGCAGGTGGATCACATCCGGCGGCGTCGACTTTGGTGGTGCGGGGCTGAAATGGTTCAAGGAACTTCTGGAGGTGGAAAGCTTTGCCGAAATTGATGCACTCGGCGACAGCTCCGAATGTGCCAAGAGTTCCATCATATTTCTTCCCTACATGGTGGGGCAGCGCTGCCCCGTCTGGAACGACAATACCTCCGGAGTGCTGATTGGTCTCAAACCAACCACCACGCGTCAGGATCTAATCCGCGCGTTCATGGAAGGAACCACTTACGGCTCGCGCCATGTGCTGAGCATTGCGGAAGCGGAGGGTGTTGAAATCGACAGGATCAAAATTACCGGGGGTAGCGCTAATTCCGCGAAGTGGGTTCAGATCTTTTCGGATGTGATTGGCAAGCCGATCGACATTCCCGGCGCGGGCGATCTTCCCCCGCTCGGCATCGCCATCGCTGCGGCCTATGGCGTGGGGGCCATCAAGAGTTTCGACGAAGGGATTGAAAAGATCGCCGTACGCGACAGCTTCACACCCGACCTGACCAACCACGAATACTACACCGAAATGTACAGCGTGTTCCGCAACCTGTACGAAAACATCAGGGGCGAATACGACTCCCTGGCGGGCATTCAGAAAAAGTTTGGGAAAAATATAATATAACCGGAGATTAGATCAATGAGAGCTGCACTACGCAAAGGACTTAAAAAAGTTGAAGTCATCGAGATAGACAAACCCACTCCCGCAGTCGGAGAGGTGCTCATCGCGGTTCGATCATGCGGGATCTGCGGATCGGATATCGTGCGTGTCCAGGAGGATAACCCCCGATGGGATGAAGTCGTACTCGGTCACGAATTTGCCGGCGAAATTGTCGCCGTTGGCGAAGAGGTCGAAGGCTGGAAGGTGGGCGACCGTGCCTCCGCGGCCCCGCTCATGCCCTGCATGAAGTGCGACAAGTGTGCGCAGGGCAACTATTCGTTGTGCAAAGGCTACAGCTTTATCGGTTCCCGTGTTCAGGGCGCGTTCGCCGAATTTCTGCGCGTTCCCGCAAGCAACCTCGTGGCCATTGGAAACCTAAGCTACGACCAAGCCGCATTCATCGAACCCATCACCGTCTGTCTGCACCCGATTCTGCGCCTCGATAATCTGCTCGGCAAGGATGTCGTCGTAACGGGTGCCGGTACCATTGGCCTGCTGGCCATTCAAATCTTCAAGGCCATGGGCTGTAAAAACATTGTCGCTTCAGACGTTGCCGAAGGGAAACTTGAAATGGCCAAGGCGATGGGGGCGAATATGGTCTGCAATCCCATTGCTGAGCCGCTCGAAGAGGTTTGCGAACGAGAGCTCGAAGACGGCGCGCACGTCGTATTCGAATCTTCAGGTGCCGGGCCGGCCAAGATTTCCGCGATGGCGGTTGCCCGCGGACGCGGTACCGTGTTGCTCGTCGGAACGGCTCACGCCCCGTTGACCTTTACGGCTCCGCAGTTCGAGGCTATTTCCCGCAAGGAACTTAATGTCGTCGGTTCCTGGATGAACTATTCCGCACCCTTCCCCGGGGCCGAATGGACCACCGCCGCGTGGATGGTGGAAGCCGGACTCGTCAAGGTCGATGGCCTTCAGACCCACACTTTCCCGATTGAACAGATCCAGGACGCTTATGATGTCATCTACGACAATAAAGAGCTCTGGGCAAAAGTGATGATTAACTTCTAAAGGAGAATCTAAATGAGCGTAGTAGATAAATATGTACAGATTCTGGCCGACAACCGCGCCGGAAAAGGAACCGGGATCTACTCCATCTGTTCCGCGCAGTCCACCGTTTTGGAAGCTTCCATGCTTCAGGCGAAAAAAGACGGCTCGATTTTGCTGATCGAATCCACCTCCAACCAAGTTGACCAGTTCGGCGGGTACACCGGCATGAAGCCGGTCGATTTCGTGGCTTATGTCCACGGCATTGCCGATAAGGTCGGCTACAACAAGGACGATATCCTGCTCGGCGGCGACCACCTTGGCCCCAATGCTTGGCAAAACGAAAATGCTGAACCGGCCATGGAAAAAGCAGTTGAGCTGATCCATCAATATGTTCTGGCGGGATACCTGAAGATTCACCTCGACGCTTCCATGTTCTGCGCCGACGACGAAGGCGACCGCCT
>JAOZKS010000293.1 GCA_029935255.1 Pontiella sp. | reverse complement strand
TGACGTCCGCCTCTTTTTCCGATTCGAATGAGTTGCCCATCGACCAGCCCATGTTCGACTGCCCGGCGCAGAGCCAGACTTCGCCGATGGCGATATTCTTGATTTGGATCGTATTCTTGCCGCTAATCGTCAGGCTGTTGCCGGTTCCAAAGCTTGGAGTTTCCAAAAACAACTTCCATTTTCCATCGGCATCCGCCTGGGTCGAGGCTTCGGCGCCCCAGCTGGCTTTTGCGGTAATTTTTTCGCCCGCATCGGCCCAGCCCCAAACCGCGTTTTTGGTCTGTTGCTGAAGAATCATGTTATCGCCAAAGAGGCGAGGGAGCCGAACGTCGGCAAACGATGATGCCGCGATGAGGCTGAGGGCGGATGAGAAGAGGAGCTTGTTCATAATCATGTTCTCCGTGAATACAGGTTTTCTTTAAAATATTTCGGCGGAACTTCCTGAATGTATACGCTTACAGAACGGCGGGGGAAAGAAAGTTTGGACATCTTTCCTTCATTTTCTTGTGAATCCGAACGGACTTGATATGGTGCGTATTTACTATGAGGCTGAAAGGGAAATGCCAGATACCTACGCTACTCGAAAGACGCTCCTGCAACGGGTGCGGAATCAGCATGATGAACAATCGTGGGCGGAACTGGTTTCGGTTTATCGCAAATATGTTTATGCCGTGATCCGTAGTATGAATATCTCGGAGCACGATGCCGACGATATTTGCCAGCAGGTTTTTATCAAGCTGTGGAATAAGCTTCCTGGAATGGATCCGGATGAGATCACTCGCTTCCGCTCCTTGCTGGGGCGGATTACCAAGCACAGCACTATCGACTTTGTTCGCAAGCGCAGCATTGCCGCTGAAAAGCTTCAGCAGGCTGCGCTCGATGAAACGATGGAGTACATCCGAGCCATTCAGCTTCCGGAAATCGAAAAGATTTTAGCGGATCGCTGGGAAATATTCCTGACGAACCAGGCCTTGGAGAATGTGGAGGCGCAATTTTCCGGTCAGGCGGTTGCTGTCTTCCGCATGAGCCTGAACGGGCTTGATGTCAAGGTGATTGCCGAGGAGCTTGGTCTTGAGCTCAACTCGGTTTACCGCCTCCGTGCCCGGGTTAAAAACCACCTTGTCTGTGAAATACAGCACCTGAGGGAGGAGCTGGAATGATGCATTAAGGGTGGCGATTGAGCTAAGATGCGTGATTGACACGGTCTTGTTGGCCCGCAACATTTTTCACGTTCTATTCCACTACCACTCGGTATTTCTGCTTCAGCTCCTCCTGTGTCTTAGGGGGATATCGATGAAGGTCGATGGTGACTTGTCGGAGTCCGTGAACGTACTTTAGCAGGCCAGGGGCGGCATGCGGGTGAACCAGATCCAGTCCGACCATGCGCAGTTTTCGTGCGCGAGCCCCACCTATTTCAGATATTCGGAACAAGGGGGTATGGCTAATGTCCAGCGACTCCAGCTCCCCGAATGGTTTGAGGACATTCATCTTTTTGCCGCCCATGATGTCGAGCCGATACCTGATATAGTATTTTCCGGACAGATCCAAATGGTAGCCGTCTTCCTGCTTCGTCAGCTTGAGCGGTTTGAGCGCCCCGCTCATGACATCATTCAGATGATCGAGCATCACGCTGGCCAAAGGCATATATTCTTCCGGTGACAATGTTCCCCGGCGCTGCATGTGGTGGAAGTAGATATACTGGGAGATGGCGGTTTGGTCGTTCCTGAACCTGAAATATTCTTGTCGGATGATGATAAGCAGATCAGCTAGATCCCGTTCCGAGAGCAAGTCCTTGTCGTTTGATTTGCGGCGGGCATAGTCCGTACTGAGTTCTTGAAGCGCCATCAACCGTCCTGGATTTTTGATCTGGGAAAAACAATCTCGGGCGGCATTGAATTCCTGGAGAATAAACAGCAGCATGGCCTTGTTCTGAAGTAACAGGTTCTTTTCCTTGATATCCAGTTCATCACCCAGCCCCTTGTCCAGTACGCCGAGCATGGTCTTTGCGTTGATCATATCCGCCGAGGCTCCCGCAATCTCAACGACTTCGCCCAATTCCGAGCCGAGGCGCTCCGATCGGTTTTGCTCCGCAATAAACAGGGCCAGATTTTCCTCGGCCTGCTTGCGCTCTGTGTCGGCAATATCGCGCTCGCGGCGAATGCGGAGTGATCCCGAAAAAAATATTCCCATTAAAACCATCATGAAAAGCATAACCATCAACGCACCGCGGCTGTGGCGCCGGATCGTATAGACCACGCGCGTGGCGGGACCCGCTTTTTCGGCATGGGTGGTGAAGCCCGACAAGAAACGTTGGATCTCGTCGCGCAGATCAACCACCTTTGCATAGCGGCGTTGCGGTTGCCGTTCCAAGGCTTTCATGGCTACGGTGGCCACGCTCTTCGGGATCAGCATGCCCGGCTTGCGGCGCCGCGGCTGAATGGTTTTTCCAGTTTGGGTGTTTTCCAGTATATCGTTGGACGACTTGCCTTCGACCGGAAGCTCGTGGGTCAGGATCATGTACAGCATGCTGCCGAGCGAATAAATATCCATCGCCTCGGTAGCGGGAGTATCTGCTTGGCCTTGTTCCGGCGCCATGAATCCAGGCGTACCCTGTATGGTTCCCGACAGGCTGATATCGTTCAGCAGGTCGCCATCGAGTGTGTCCACTGTAGCTATCGTCGGTGTATTGCTCATCACCTTGGCCAGGCCCCAGTCGCAGACAAATACCTCGCCGTACGGACCCACCCGGATGTTTTCCGGCTTCAGATCCAAATGCAGCACCCGTCGCGAGTGGGCATAGGCCACGGCATCGCAAATTTTCTGGAATATGCCCAGCAGCACGTTGAGCGAATATTGTTTCCGATAGCTTGAATCGCCCGCCCGCAGCCGATCGATAATATCCTTAAGGCTGTCGCCCGGCAGTAGCTCCATCGTAAAGAAAGGAACGCCCTTCACATCCCTGCCAATATTATGAATCGTGACAATGTTGGGGTGTTCCAGTCCGGCGGTCAGCCGCGCCTCGCGCAGGAAATCCTCTTGGTCTTGGTCTGCATCGCCCCGTACCGCGCGCGCCATGGCCACGCTACGCCCGAGGCTGGAGTCGTAGACGCGCGTGATTTTCTTTTCGCCGCCCTCGGCGATGGGTTCTAGCTCGGTATAGCGCTCGGCGGTAATCACCAGAGAATTAAGGATGGGCGTCAATGCCTGTTGTTCTGCATCGGATAAAACCTGTTCATCTTTTTGATAAAGCAAGCGTAACGATTCCTCTGCAAAGGGAATCTCCTGCTCTGCTGATCTGCCGGTTGTGTTATGATGGTTCAATTCAGCGTCCATCTTTTCGCCCAATGGGTGGAAACTTGTTAGTGTATGAACGAATCGTACTACACAAAACCCGCCTTCGCAATGAAGACGGGGTTTCAACTGAGTTGGACTCGTGTGGGGTTAGATCGTGAATTTGCGGCGGATAAAGAGCAATCCACCCCCTACCGCGACGATCATGCCGAGCGTGGCCGGTTCCGGAATTACGTTGAGGTTGTCGACGATGAGATCGTCAATGCCGCTCCCGAAGTTATACTGGTTGTTGAGATTCGAAGACATTGCGATCGCAAGGGTCACCG
>JAOZKS010000050.1 GCA_029935255.1 Pontiella sp. | reverse complement strand
GTCCGCACCCCGGTTTGCCAACACCCGCTTGCAGATTCTCGGAAACGGATAGGTGTCGTCCTGATATTCGCCATAGCCGGAGAATGGACGGTAGGCGACCGATTTCAAGCCATGTTTTTCATAGGCCAGCCGAGCACAGTATTCATGAGTCAGCTTCGCCCAGCCATAGGTCAGATCCGGCATGCCGAGTCCTTCATCAAAGGAGATCATATCCTCCTTGAGGAGCATGTAGTGGTCGGGGCGCTGAAGGTGGATGGGATAGGCGGCACTGGAACTGAACACGATGGTCTTGGCCGGCTGGGCCTTGACGGCCCACTGCCAATATTCCGCATCGATCGAAAGGTCGTCGGCCACGGCCAAAGGATTATTCTCAATCATCGCGCGCCCACCGACCATGGCGGCCAAGTGGAAGGCATAGTCAAAATCCGTATCCTGAATACGTTTGAACCATGCGCGGCAATCTTCGGAGTAGAAATGAAAGGAGGCAAACTCCAAGGGCTGGAAAAGCGGCCAGGCGGCAGGCTCAATCGCACCGCTCAACGGCTCCATTATATCCACACAATGCACCTCGTGCCCTTCGGGCAGAAGCCGCTGGATCAAATGCCGTCCCACAAACCCGCACCCGCCCGTTACCAAAATCTTACTCATCTCTATATCCTTTCGTTAGAATCACTCTTGTAGTTTCACCTGCTCGCCGCTTCACAAGCCTATTGAAGCAGAATAATTGTAGTATCCTTGCTAAGCCGCTCTCCCAGTTTTTTCACTCGCTCCCACTGATTAGGTAAACGTAGACGCATGCTGGGGGGAGGGTTTCCCAGATCATCGAAGGCATATACCGAACCGGCACAGGATGCCACACGTTCGAGCAGCTCATCCTCCCCTCCTGCACCAATGCCATAGAGGTCCACTACTTCGCCATGGCAGACATATCGTAAATAATGAAAATAGACCGGATTATCGCTCGTTAACACGAGATCATCCCTACCTACCAATTCCAACAATGGTTTAGTCTTGCAGTAGTTATAGTCGGTACTGGCTTTCGTAAGAGGCAATATGCCAACCAAACCGTTATGCATGAAAAGAAGTCCTGTAAAAACCAGCATCGCAATACGTAAACGAACCACACCGCCACGTAAAGCCACACAGGAAAAAACCAGAAGAAACAGTGGCGGGATGGTTTGAATCCAGAATTCCGGCGCGGCAGAATCATACTTAAAAATAGTTGCGACAAAGATAGCACACCAAATACCTAGAACCATCGCGATGCTCTTAGCCGCCACCGGGAGCGGCTCCAACCCTTTCCTCCAAGGAAGCCTGACGACTAGGGCAAGAAAGGCCAAGGCGCACGCCAACGCCAACACCGCGCCTGTCAAAGCCAGCGATGCCCCGACGGCCTTGCCAAAGAAACACTCCTCGCTCAACATCATGCCGGGAAAGAGCTCAACGGCCAGTTGCCGAACCGCCTCCCACCCGAAAACAAATTGTGACGAGACAATCCCCGAGCCCAACCCAATTAAAGCTCGAGGATAGCTAGCCAGTTTAAACAGGCCGCCCGAGTAAGCCAGCGGAGAAACCTGCAACGTTTCTCTGATATCCCAGCCTAATGGAAACAACAGGGCGACTAGCAACAGCATCGCGCCCGAAAAGAGACAACCGTAGAGCATGGCAGTCTTCCATCGTCTCTGGAAAATACAAACCACACCAATGGCAAAAGCCGGAAGGATGTTCATGATGTGCATGCACACCCCTGCAAGGGCAATCAAGGCGGACACAACCGGGTGTCGGACATAGCCATCCTCCCCCACCGCCACAAGCAGGAGCAAGAGAGCCAAAGCACCGCTGATAGCATATATTTCGGCTTCTGCGGCATAGCGCCATACCCCGTAGCAACTTCCGAGGGCCGCACTGGCGAGCAGGGCATCAATCCGTTCAAAACCTAATCGGCGACGAAGAAGTTGATAGACCAGAAACAGCAATCCCGCAGTAGATACGGCACTAAAACAAACCAACACGGGAAACGCACGTATTTCCAAGTGTTCAACTGCCTCATAAAGCATTTTCATGGCCGGAAAATACAAGAGGTGGTTTCCGTCCAGCAAGTCAACCCCTGACGAGGTTTCAACACGCCATGCATAGTCATAAGCATCTTCCGCCTCGGATCGGTTAACCGGACTCGTTGCCAGAAAAAAGAGAACCAACCCGAAAAAAACAAGTCCCCGCATTATCCACGTCCGGTATTTAGAGCTGGATTGAATTTCAGTCATTCCCTTTTTCCCAGATGGCCATAAAGTGAGCGCTATTTCGCTGGACACAGGATCGTTCTAACCAGGATTCCAGCGGCCGAAAAACACTCCAAATGTAATGCGGCACAAAATCAGGGAGAAACGTGAAGTAGAGTTTTCGTTCCAACCAGACACCCTGCGCGACTTCAGGAAGTCTCAATGGGTTGACCCACCACTCCGTCCCCTCATCGATTGCATTCAGAACCGGGAACAGATAGCCCATGTAGAAGCGAAACAAGGGATTCAGCGGATTCATTTCGTGTACAAATATTTTACCGCCCGGGCGGAGCACACGCCCCATTTCACCCAGAGCGCGGACTTGCGCATCTGGATTGTCCATGTGGTGGAGCATGTTCACACAATAGACAAAATCAAACTGGCCATCCGGGAAGGGCAGTTGATCGGCGGAAGCCTCCACCCACTCCACCTCAAGGTCTTTGGAATCCGCATTTCGTCGCGCCCACACCAGTTGGCTATCCGATAAATCAACGCCCGTCATCTCCGCGCCTTGCAAAGCAAACTGGAGGGAATACTCCCCTTGTCCGCAACCAACATCAAGCCCGGCTTTTCCATCAACACCTCCCATGGTGTTCACAATAGCCTCGACTTTGCGCCGCAGCAGGTGCCTGCGGATATGCTCAGGAATCTCTTCGACATACTGATCGGCGATCGAGTCAAAATGGTTTTTGGCACTGTTGTTTTTTTTGATCCACACTACCAGCCCTAGCAATGCAATGCCACCAAGCCCTAAAGCAAACCAGGAAGTTCCTAACCGAAATACGGAAACGATCCACAAGGCACTCTGTTCAGACACTCCCAAGTCTAGCAGACCTTGCAGAATACTGGTCCCCGTTATTCCTACGCCCAAAGGTATTCCGGACAAACCGCCAAACAGTGTGCCTTGGCCAAACACCGATGCCATGGTTCCGAAAGAACCTGTTCCCGTAGAACTTTGAACCAGAATATAAAGAGCGGCTACCGGAAGACACCATGCCACGAACGCAAGCGGCACAATACTGCCCCACCCTGATTGATAGAAACGGCCGAAGGTTAAGGGCAGTAGCCAGCCCCCCGCCAAAAGGACAAAAAACCATAAGGGGCTTCCCGCAAAAACAAAACTTGCAAGCACGAGGACATCCGCCCCGCGTTCCAACAGAAAAATCCGCATCATACGGGCAATGCCGTGACGGACGGGTATGCCCATTAAAGGAAGCCGGATCAGTTCGCCGACATAGAAAGGCGTCAGCATGGCCGGCAAGGTGGAAAGGAATACACCAAGGCCTCTTCTCGCAGGGATGCGTAAACCATGGCGGCGACAGAGATACCGCCACTTGACCCAGCGCACCAAAATATTTACCAAAGTTAAACCACAGACCACCAGTAATAATCCGAACCAGCTCCACCATTCAATCGGTAGCATAACCCTGAAATTCCGCCACCAGGCATAGGTGACAAGCGCACCTGCCAATATGGCCACACATAGAACAAGGATAAGCAACCTAAATAATTTCATCAATTATCCCTTACCAGAAACAGTCATCCGCTTGCGAATCCCCCGCGCACGGATCACCTGCTTAAAGGTTTGGAAGACAAATCGCGGGTTTCCAATGATGTAACGTCTCCAAAGACGCTTGGGTTCAACCCATAGACGGAACAACCATTCCAATCCATTCTTCATCATCCAGCGCGGTGACTGGCGAACATGCCCGGCGTGGAAATTGAATGCCGCACCCACGGCGAGGATGGCGGCACAATCCAAACGAGGCCGAAACTCCGCCACCCAATAATCCTGCTTCGGCGTGCCCAGTCCGCACCAGACCATATCCGGCTTTGCCGTATTGATTCGCTCCGACACCTCGCCTTTTTCCTCATCGGTCAACGGACGGAACGGCGGGGAATACATGCCTGCAATGTTGAGCTTGGGGAATTTCTCCAGCAGATTGGTTCGGAGCTGTTCAAGCACTTCATCGGTCGCTCCATAAAAATAGTGGCTATATCCTTTTTCCTCGCTGAGCGCACACAGCGCCAACATAAGGTCGGGACCATAGACTCGGGAGGCCTCCGTGAAACCAAAGTGACGAGCCAGCCAGACGAGCGGCATGCCATCGGTGGTGGACATGCCGGAAGTGGCCACAATCCTGGCCATGTCCGGCCGGTCGTAGCACTGCACCACGGTATCGGCCGTGCAAATATTCACATAATGCTTCCGTCCGGTTTCAACCCAGTTGGCCACGCGGTCGCGGGCACTTTCCAACGTCATGGCCGAGAGCGACACCACCCCGGCGGGGAAACGCGGATAGCCTTCCGCATCCGCAAACGGCTCAATGGATCGGTCGTGTCCAAACATAGGAAACTTCTTGAGATGCAGAATCTGCAGGAAGCACTTATAGATAAACATGGGATTGTCGGGCAAATATCGTTTCCAGAGGCGCGGCTGTTTGATGCCGCGATGCAGCCACTGGAGGCCGGAATATTTAATCCAGTCAGGCGCATCTTTTTCCACCCCGGCATTCACATCGAAGGCATAGCCCACCGGGCAGATAATCTTGCAGTCGAGTCGATCACGAATCTGATCCATGAAGTAAAGTTGCTTCGGCGTACTGATCCCGATCCAGAAAATATCCGTGTTGGAGCTGTTGACCCTTTCCAC
This sequence comes from Pontiella sp., assembly GCA_029935255.1. Classification (GTDB taxonomy): domain Bacteria; phylum Verrucomicrobiota; class Kiritimatiellia; order Kiritimatiellales; family Pontiellaceae; genus Pontiella. The sequence continues at coordinate 6,675 of JAOZKS010000050.1, read as the reverse complement.
CACAGCGTCCTCCTCCTCTTCGGTCAACGGACGGAATGGAGGGCAGTAGATCCCGGAAATTTCGATGGTTGGATGTTTTTCTTTCAACACCCCTTCAAGCTTTTCAACAATCCCCTCCGCCGCGCCGTAGAAAAAATGGCGCCAGCCCTTGTCGGCTCCATAGGCACAGACATCGCGCAACAGATCCGGACCATAGACCCGCGCAACACTTCGGTAGCCAAACAGCTTTCCCAGCCAAACCAACGGCATGCCATCAGGCGTATTAAGCACCGATTCATTCAGAATGCGTTGGAGCTTTTGCTTGCGCCGCGACTCGACAATCCCTGCCACGCCCATGGCCGTCGTCATCGCCGGGAGGCGGGTCTTAAGACCGCTTGATAAGTTGATGGTTGCTGAACGATAGTTGTCGGGAAGATTTCCTTCTAATGCCTCATGCCCAAAGCCCAAAGCCTGACTGCCGATGATCTCCTCAAAGAGATCAAGACAGTCCTCCATATTGACCGCATCGATACCCACGCCCAGCACATTGAAGCGCCGATCCGACAACGTCTTTTTCCGCGTGGCATAAGCGATGTTAAACAGGGCAAACACACAAACCCCACCCACCACCCCGATCAGACTTTCGAGAAACCCGACAAAGGTAACCTCGCGCGTTGGCGACAAGACTTGCAACAACTCAAGCTGTAGCGCCCACAGGCCACCAGCACAGCATAAGAGCAGGAGGCCACCGCTATAGTTCCATCGCTGCGCAGGATCCAACGGGAAAAGAAAACAAATGCCTAGTGCCAACCCAAACAGGAAAAACAAACCGATCTGTCCCGCACGGTGTATATCAAACTCCGATAGGCTTTCTGCATATTGCATCAGGTGTTGGTGCAGACTAAATTCCTTGAAGACATCTTTTCCATAGACCGCCTTCCACGCCGTGTCAAAATCCTGTGTAACGGATTGCGATGCCCGCTGAGGGTAGTGACCCACCGTCTCCTTCGGCAACAACGTTCCTGCCAAGATAATGATCGCCACAAACACTACGGCCCATCCACCGATACGGTTCAGGATATTCAGCTGAAGCACATAACCCAGCAGCGTGATTCCCCAAACCATCCCCAAGCCAACCACACTCCAAGTCGGGAGAGTAAAGTTTCCAAAATTTTGAAGCACATGAACGAATGAAAACAGCACAAGACATCCTAGCGCCGGAAACAACCATTTACCCCATTTGACTAAAAAACTACCCATTTTTCAAAACCCCAATAATCTGATCAAAAACTTCGTTTACTGCTATTTTTCGCATGCAACTGTCATCTGGACGAACACAATCCAGTTGCAAACACGGATTGCATGGAAGTCGATGAAAAACATATCGATCCCTTATTCCGAGGGGCTGCCACAAATCGAAATCACCAGGGCCAAACATAGCCACTACCGGTGTGCCCAAGGTTTGAGCCAAGTGCATCGGCCCACTGTCTAGGCACACCAGCAAATCACATCCCTTAACGAGTTGAATTAGGCGATTCATACCGGCAACTACTTTAGTAAAACCCGTTTCGCCGCATATGCGATTCAAAACATCCTCTTCACCCGGAGCTCCGACTACGCAAGGCTCAATCCCCTCTGCGTTCAAACGCCCTCCTAGCTCCACCCATCGTTCCGTGGGCCATTGACGATATTTCCACCGCGCTCCTACATGAAAAAGCACAACGGGTTCACTTGAGATCAACCGTTCCGACTGGAGGGTTGGCTGAAAACAGGGAAACCTCAACGGAGACAACGCTACACCAAGCCCCTCCCTTAACAGCAGCCGGTTCATTTCGTAACGATGCATCGCATCAGGTTTCTTCACTTTTGTTGTGAGCAACAGCCCTCTTACATTAATGTTTGTATTCAAATAGTTTGTAAAACCCACTCGCCGACAGCACCCGCATAGCACCATTAAAATCTGACTTCTAATCTCACTTCGTGTATCCAACCCGATATTCGGTTTTAGACAGGCAATCTCTCGACAGGTCTTTATCACGTTCAACCAATCTCTGATCGAACCGCGTTTCCCCCCAGACAGTCTAGACCAAGGGAATGGAGCGGTATAGACCCGTGCAATACGAGGATCGCCCGCATAGACCTCGTCATTTCCTTTTTTGGTCAGAAGTAGGATTTCAACATCGGGAAAGGCTTCGGAGAGCGGATCGAGCATAACACTCAACGAAAGAATATCCCCCATGCCAAAAGGTTCGACGAGTACTATGGGTTTGGCCTTCGAACTGCTTGAGCAGCGCAACAAAAGCACCTTTGGCCACAAAAGAAAAAAAGCCAAAAGTTCCAACATGGAATTCAGCAGTACTGTTTTCTTGGAATAGGTTAAAGGCATTTCTTATTTACTCAACCGATGTGACATTAAATAGGGTTTGGATTCATCCGGCCATCGGCAACTTGGATAGGTCGATTTAAAACACGATCTGATATCCAACCGCTCCGCGTAAAGCTCATAAGCTACCGGATTGCGCTGAACATGCCCCCCCCTTGCAAACTTTTCCAGCAACCGGAATAGGTTGAGAGGTAACTTGAATAGTCGTCCTGTCACACTCCCCGAGTTCTTCAATCTCTCATGCTCCAGTACCGCAGAAGGATCGGAACTTAGATTAGTACCCCCATACACAAAGGCCGACAAATAGTCCTCCAACACCGCGCTCCTCGCTCCATACTTGATCGCACGCCGAATCAGATCCTCATCGCCCGCATTCTTAAAGGAGGTATCAAACCCGCCCAGCTTGCGCCAAATCGATTCCCGAAAAAACATGGAACAGGAATAGTTGTAGAGATACGACGCTTCTAAAAATAGCCGCCGCATCGGCATGGCCTTGCGACATGCCAGCAACTCCCCCGCTGCGTCCACCATCAACATGCCGCCAAACAAGATGTCAACGTCGGGATGCTCTTTGAAATAGGCCGCCACTTTTTGCAATGTTCCCGGAAGATATTGTTCGTCGCAGTTGAGCCAGGCGATCACGCTATCGAAGGAAAGGCTTTGGACTTTGGGCTCTTGGCTTTGGGCCTCCGTATTGTCACCAACGCCTAGTGCATGGTGCCTAGTGCCTGGTGCTGGTATTCTTGCTGGTTTGCCGCTTCGCTGCTGTCGTGCTGCTCCAGCTTCACTTCGTGTCTGTTCTCCGTCCTCTGTCCTCTGCAAATCGAGCGACTGCTCGATGCCTTTGTTAATCGCATCATACATCCCTTCGTCCGCTTCGCTGGAGAAGCTGAAGGAATAGGCTTTGGGCTTTGGGCTCTTGGCATTAGGAGAGGTAACATCCAACTTATTCACGACCGACTTCAGAAACTCGACCGTGCCATCCGTTGAGGCACCATCTTGAATGTGGTGGTGGATCGTACAAGTTGATGAGTTGGTGGTTGATGGAGACGGCTCGCTCTGCGCCCTATGCTCCACGCGCCCAGCCGTCTGATCGGCAACGGATGCCACGCACCGCTTGAGATGCTCCAATTGGTTAAAACTGGGAGTTATGATAGTGAAGTGCATAGAGGGAAGGCAATGGGCGTTAGGCGATTAGGCTTTCGGGGAGAGGTAATATTGGGGTTATTAAACGAAGAATAACTAGGCAATTTAGCGGCAAGGAATGAAGGTAAGTAACCCTTGGCAACTTACTATTCCCCCAATTAACGGGTTCCAAGCATTTGCAGTATCCGCTCAGGATCTTTTGAAGAATGATAGTAGATGCTGTAAGGGAAACGTCTCATCAAAGCTCGGTGGAATAACCCGTAAACCTCCTCGTACTTTTCAGGAAAGTCCAACAGCTCCTCGAAAGCGGCATAGGCCATGCGGATAAATTCATCACCCAGCCCATCTGAACGGCTTTCATACCAATCACGAACATCGGCTAAATCATTGATGATTTCAGGGACATAGAGAATCCGCATAAAGCTATCCCCGCAAGCCTAAAGCATTCCGGAGTTGCTGATGATCAAGCAATGCCGACGGATCGTTCTTGTATTTTTCAAACCTTCGATCCAATTCCTGCTTATGACTCTCCGGCACCGGGATTCTCTTAGATTGAGGCCGGATGGAATCCCACACATCCTCCACGAGTAAAATCCGCTGCTCGACCGGTAATCTTAACATATTGTCCATTTCAGCTGTAGTCATCCTGTCCTCCACTCCATAGATTGACCTTATTTCACCTCTCCTGCTCTGTAGAATCTACCATGGCCCAGCAGTTCCCCTCAAGCCTGTACTCCAATGTGGTAGTGAGGAGAACATGGTGCTTAGTACCTGTGCCTAATGCCCCTCTTTTATTTCCTAATGCTAGCACACCATAAACCTAAAATATTCGGAATTCAGAGTACTAGTGCCCAACGCCTAGCACCTAATTATCCATCAAATTCAGCAAATCCAACAAGTCCGTCTTCTCTCGTTGCGGTTGGAAATCCGCCCCCTGTCCTCCGCCCTCTGACCTCTGACCTCCGGCCTCTGCCCCCTGCTTCTCCAACCACTCAATATTCATCTTAATCGACGGCGTCCGTTTAATCCTTGCTGCATACTGAAAAACCTCCAGCGCTTCTCCATAGTGCTCCGCTTTGCGAAGCTCCACGCCTAGCGTCCACCAGTAGGCATCGTTAAACTTGCGGTAGGAGCATGCTTCGCGAAGCAAGTCGAGCCCAAGCTCGATTTGCTTCGCAGGCATTAGGCGTTGGTTTTTCGCTAGAAAAATCAAAGCTCTTCCCAGATCTGCCACGATTTCGGGATCATGCGAATTATGCTGATAGGCCTTTTTAAACCATGCCAGCTCAGTCATTGCCCACTGGAGTTTTTCATCTCGATCCAGACAATAATACCGCTGATTAAGATGGAGTTTTCCCAGACCCTTGTATGCCCGCCAGTTTTGCGGATCAATCTTGATGGCAAGTTCATAATAGTTCACAGCCGAGTCAAAAGTTCCTTGTGCCAAGTGCCTAGTGCCTGATGATTGGTTTGAAATCCGGTCGCCGAGAGCTCGGATAAACGCGGACGACATGATCTGAAGGCAGAAGGCCGTGCCAACAAGAAAGCCAAGCGCGAGGAGCCCGTTAAGCAGTTGATTGGGATCTAGGCGTTGGACTTTGGGCGTTAGTTGCTTAGTGGTGGTTGCTGGTTGTTCATGGTCCAAAGCTTTTTCAGCACCTACCGGTATGGCACTGGCTACTGACTGCTGACCTCCGGCCTCCGGCCTCCGGCCTCTGCGCCGAACAGCGCGCATCGGCCCCACGGCCACTGCGGCTAAAAATACAAACACCAGCGCATTCGGAAAGACATGCATCTCGAAATCGAAGAAGGAATGAACCATCGTTCCTGCAGCAGCAGCGAGAAAGGCGAATCCTAAATACGCATGCCGGGTTTCTTGCGCCTTCAACGATTTAATCAGAATCCAAACTAATCCATAGATCCACGCCAAGGCAAAAAGCCCAAACCCGATCCATCCATAGTCCGCAATCAGTTCCAGATATTCATTGTGCGGGTGACCGGTTACGATGCGCTGACCCCTAAAACGGTTTCGATATTCCGGGAAAACATATCGGTAGTTGCCGGGGCCGTGACCCAACAGGGGGGCCACTTTGATCATGTCGATCGTGTCCATCCAGGTTTGTGGACGGAAGTCGCGCGCCTCGCTACCCACCCCATCACCCGACTGCTGTTGCAGGAAAGCGACAACCGGTTTGGCCCGGCGCTGGAAGGTTTCCGAAAAGCGCCATCCCGCAAAAAGCAGGAGGGTTGAACACAAAGGCACTAAGATCACCAAGAGAACAAATAGTTTTTTACTGCGTCGCAACGCCATCAGGCAGGCCACCACACCGACCGCCGCAATACTTCCCAACCAACCGGCGCGCGATTCCGTCAGATAGAGCGGCGGAAGGAAGACCAGAAAACTGTAGCCTGACAGAATACGCAAATAGACTCCCGACTGCGGAATAAACAGCAGCACCAGACAGAACGGCAGCAACATCTGCATCAAATGCGCAAAATGATTCGGGCAAATATAGGTCGACATTAACCGCCCCTTATAAATCGCAAAACGCTCCGTCCACAGCACCTGATCCGGGCACTTAAAGTGAACGATCAGCCCATACAATGCGGCCAGCATGACCACAAAGATGAGCATGCCCAACCCAATGCGGTTGTCCTTGAACGTTGTCAGCTCACTGCCCCAAACCCAATAGGCACCGACGACTCCACCGATAAAGAGCGTTACCAGCTTAGCCTCGAAAGGGACGGTTGCATGCTGAATCATGGCGATCCCCCATACGAGGAACAGAATCCAAAGCAGGCCGGAGGGCGGAGGGCGGGGGGCGGAAGCGGGATCACCGATCCCACCTGCAGCCTGATGCCTAGTGCCCAACGCCCTTCTCAACAGAACGATCGTAATCGCTACATAGCTGAAAACAAACAACGGCGCAAGCAACCAAGTCTTATCCTGCCCGACCACTCCATAGAAGAGGAAAGAACATATCGTCAAGCCGATCAGGAGGACAGAGGACTGTAGACCGATAACTGATGGTTGAGAACGTTGCACTCTAACTCCTCTCCTTTGGATTCCAATTTTCAGGATGCTTCATCATATTCCCCAATTTCCGGCCGATCACACGGCATTTCCCCAGCAGAATATCGTATTCCACTTGCTTAATATAATCGCA
>JAOZKS010000292.1 GCA_029935255.1 Pontiella sp. | reverse complement strand
TAAAAATGGTGTCAGTGTAGAATGGCACTCCCTTAAGCCGCTTTGGCACGTTGGAAACCCCCGAAGGCGATCACAGCCGCACTCGAATCTTCAGCAAGTAAAATACCTTTTAGGCGTTCTTCTCTCAGGTTCTGGATTCGGAGCATCTCGCGATAACGCGGAATTGGAGTTGAGGTTTATAGCCGCCATGCGCAAAGACGGCCCCGAACTCGCCTTCCGGTTGGTAACGTCAAAAACCCCAAAGGAGGCTTGCAGAAATAACCTGCCCATTTAACGCAAAGTCGCGGAGAACGCTGAGTCTCGCAAAGAACCGCTCTTTGCGAGCCTTCGCGACCTTTGTTTCTTTGCGTTTAAAACGCCCCTTATGTTCATGTTAATAATTCTAGACTCCTAAGGGTTGCCTTCAAGCACAAGAGCGATTTCATGAATCAGCCATGAGACCATGTGTCGAATGAGGTTGCACAATTGCATCAAGGTTGTATATCTGCGTTTGGCTGGTTTGTGTTTTTATTTTTTCATCCCCTCCGAGTGGAGGGTTTAGATGGCATATGCCCGCTTTTTATTTAAATGCTCACGGATTCAGGAATGTTATCATATTTAAAATCGTGCCGATGGGGTCAACAAAATGGTCCCAGCGGGGTTTTTGTTCGCCCAGCACGCACATCTGCTGGGAAGTGAAATGCGCCTACCCCTATCGTGTTGGGCCATTTAAAAGGAGTGGTTATGAAAAGGTTGTTGATGGGATTGATTTTTGGATTGTTGGTAAGTTTTTCAGTGGCGGAGGTGCGGTTGCCGTCGTTGTTTACAGATGGGATGATTTTGCAGCGGGAGACGGAGGTTCCGGTCTGGGGCTGGGCGGAGCCTGGGGAGCAGGTGACGGTAGAGGGTAGTTGGGGGGCGAAGGCGGCAGGGACGGCGGATGCCGATGGACTCTGGATGGTGCGTTTGAAAACGGGGGCGGCGGGGGGCGGTTCGCATCAGTTGACGATACGGGGGGAAAATACCCTTGTGGTGAAGGGGGTTTTATTGGGAGAAGTTTGGCTCTGTTCAGGGCAGTCGAACATCATGCAGAATTTTGAGGGGTTATTGAGGTCAACAAAGGATATGGACTTTCCGGGGGTGGCAGAGACGACGGCACAGGTGAGAAAGGATATGGAGATGCTGGCGGATGAAAATTTTCGGGTGTTTACGGTGGAACGGAATCCGGTGTTTGGCGATTCGAAGGAGAGATGCGAGGGGGAGTGGAAGTCCGTATCACCGGAACATAATACGGAGTTAGCGGTGGTGCCGGTCTATTTTGGGCGGCGGTTGCGTTCAGCATTGGGAGTGCCGGTCGGTGTGATTGTTTCGGGATGGGGAGGGACTGCGATTCAGCCGTGGTTGCCGCTCAGCCGGGTGAAGGCGAATCCGTTTACGCTTCAAAAACTGGAAAAGGCTGATTTTAATTCAAAGAAAAAGTGGCATTTGCCGAGTGCGCTTTATAATGGAATGGTGCGTCCATTGATGCCGTATGCAATTCGGGGAGCGATTTGGTATCAGGGGGAGTCGAGTTCGCATGGGGGGCAACAGCCGCAGGAGTATGAACGGATGTTGAAGGATTTGGTGGAGGAGTGGCGTCTACAGTGGGGCCAGGGCGATTTTCCGTTTTATATGGTGCAATTGGCGGGTTATGGAAAAGAAAAGGCGGGCTGGAGTTTGATTCGGGAAGCGAATGTGAGTTTATATCATTCAATGCCGAATATGGGTGTAGTGGTGACAACGGATGTGGGACAGAAGGCGGATATTCATCCAAAAAACAAGATTGATACAGGGAACCGTTTGGCGTTGTGGGCTTTGGCGAATGAGTATGGAAAATCGGTGGCGTATTCGGGGCCGTTGTATGCATCGTATTCCGTAAAGCAGGGAAAGGTTCTGATTTCTTTTACGCATACGGATGCGGGATTGATGGTGGGTAAAAAGATTGGCATTGCGCCGGTGGAAGCGGTGCAAATGCCGTTGAAAATGTTTGAGGTTTGCGGAGCCAATCGCAAGTGGGTTGAGGCGGAGGCAACGATTGTTGGCGATCAAGTGTTGGTTTGGAGCGACACAGTTGCGGATCCGGTTACGGTGCGGTATGCGTGGCGGTCTGAAACATCTGCGGCCAATTTATATAATGGCGCAGGTTTGCCAGCCTCACCGTTTCGGACCGATCGGGTGGATTAATAATCGGGATAATGAAGCTACCCGCGCCGCCCGACAGGGGTGAGACTTCGGACGCTTACTTCCAATCGCTTACGGTGTGTTGATAAAAGAGATTTTTATAGTGGATTTTCTGTAGCCGGAATCATCGATCCTATTTGCGGCTACCACTTGATCACGTTCATGCTGCCGTAGGAGGCCTTTTGCGCTTCGTGGGCGGGAACCCAGCGCTCGGCGAAGCGGGGTCCCCAGCTATCGGAGATGGCAATTTCGCCGGTCTGCCGGTTGTAGCCGATGATGAGGCAAATGTGCCCGCCGGAGCCCGTGTCTTCGGCTTGGCCGGAATCGTTTTTCTTCTGGGTCTTTTTACCGTTGCGCCGGGCCGTGTTGTCGTTGGCGGCTTTCTGGAAAGCGGGGGTGCTGAGGAGGCGCCACATGATGGGCAGGCCCATGTCGATATACTCGGCAATATTTTCCGGTTCAAGAGTTCCTCTGATGCCTTCGAGTTCCCGCCCGTTGGAGGAAATCAGGGATTCAGTGGCCCCTTTCATTTGCCCGGAGTAGGTGCCGCCGCCAACCCCGGTATTGGCGGCGAGGGCAAGCAGGTACATGTCGGCCGGGATGTCCATATAGCGCAGGTAGCGCTCCCACGTGGCGGGGGAACAGTAGCCTTTCGGCCCTTGGTCAATCATCGGAATATTATGAATGATCACATCGCCGTTATCGCGGTGTTCGACGCAGGAGGCCATGCGCTTTTTCAGATCGCCCTCCTTGATCTTTCCGACGCGTCCGGAGCGGTCGGCCCGCTCGGTGGACATAATGCGCAATGCGGCGTATTTTCCCTCCTGCATCGTGAGCATGATGGCATGCCCATTCCAGTCCCAGCGCCACACCTTTTCCCGCAGGTCGCCTTTGCCCAGGGTGTCGCGCTTGGGTTTCCCGAGAACGGGAACCAAGGCATCGTGCACACGCATGCCGCTGGCCTCGATCTGTTCGGCCATTTCCTTGATGACACCGGGGCTGATGGAGCCGCTGGGTACGGGCATATCGCCCTGATTAAGAAAGACGAACGAGAGGCTCTCGACGTTGTTCTGCCCGCCATAAAGAACGGTGGTGTAGGCCGGTTCTCCCAAAACCTTTTGTTCACCCATAGGATAGGCGCGATGGTTTTCCATGAAGGCGGTTTTGGATTCCTTGTCCAGCTCCATGCGTTGGGCGGCGTTATCGGTTGGGTCGTCCCACAGCAGGTCGTCCTGCCAGACCGCGAGATCAAAAAGGGCATTCATTTCGTTCCACGCAACGGCATGCAGTTTCCCGCGCCCCTTGCGGGAAAGCAGATATTCCAAATGCCGGACATCCTCTGCCACAAAGGTGCTGAACGGCACAGTAACCACTTTCCCCCGGTCGGTTTTCAGCACGACCGTATGGTTCGTGTTGACCTTCACCACCTCCGCTTCGAT
>JAOZKS010000049.1 GCA_029935255.1 Pontiella sp. | reverse complement strand
GCCCCCACCACCACCGTCGAGGCCGACATGGCCCAGTGTCTGGGAGCCTAAAAGGCAGAGAATAGTTAACCCTATCGGTTAATAAAAAAGGCGCTCCTCGCGGGGCGCCTTTTTTCGGCATGGACCGAAGCGGGCAGGATGCCCGTTCTACTCCTCCACAACGAGCAACTGATCGAACAAAGCCTGCCGATCAGGATTCTTCGCCCACTCGTCCAGCTTGGGAAGCTGGACCATTTGCTCTTTGGAACGCAGAAGTTCGTAGGTGTCGAGCATGGCGCAAAAGGCCTCGAACTCACCCCCTTCTTCAAGCTGATCCGGAACGACAACCCGCAGCATTCCGGCAAAATAGGCGGCAACGAGAAAGTCGACATTCTTAGGTTTGGAATAGCCATCCGGCCAGGCGAACAGATGGGGATACACATTCAGGTTGTCCATCACTTGCGCCTTGGGCATGAAGTATCCCGCCGCCGTGCGCCCCCCATGCCCAACGGGGTCGTGCAGGAAGGCCGCGCATGAGGCCAGCAGCAAGGATTGTTCATCGGTCTTTGCCGTTGCAAGCCCAATCAGCTGGCTCACCATTTCGTTCGCCATCGGCTGCGCGGTCTTGCCCTCCAGCAGGTCGAAGGTAAACTCCAGCTTAATGAAGTTGTTCCGCAGAGCGGTCACATAGACCGCTCGGATTTTCTGCACACCATTGGTTTCACCCTCTCTATACTGGAAAACCGTGGAGGCAAACTGGATGGCGCTGTTTTTCGGAACGATGGTACTTCCGCGTTTCTTGAGGCCGATAATTTTCCCTTGTTTTTCCTCCAATCGCAGGAGGCTTCCGACGCTTTGGGAAACCACCTCGACCGCCTCACCCCGGTAGCCATCGGAAATTCCGGAGCGTCCCATGTTGTAGACCGAAACGACGGCATCAAACGATTCCCCTTTGCGGTAGAACACATTATAACCCAGATCAACGTTGTCGTATTTCTCGACCGCCTCGTAGTCCAGCCCTCCGAGCTGCTGCGGAAAAAGCCAGTTTAGATCATAATCCAGAAAAGCCGGCTCTGCCGCTGCGGATAAAGCGAGAAAACAAATACACCCTAGTTTCTTCATATACGCCCCCTTATTGATTCAGGGATGGTACAAAAATTTTCCGGACAAGTACACCGGAAGGATCCTCGAAAAACAATCGCTTCAAATCAAGCATCTGCTACATTCCCGCGCATGGAAAATTTTGATGTTATCGTGGTGGGCGGCGGTCCGGCGGGCATGATGGCGGCGGGTCGCGCGGCCGCGTGCGGCCGCCGCGTGCTACTGGTGGAAAAAAACCGGGCTCTCGGTGAAAAGCTCAACCTGACCGGTGGCGGGCGATGTAACATTACCAACGCCGAATTCGACACGCGCACCTTCCTTTCCTTTTTCGGCGACGGTGGAAAATTTCTATTCTCCCCTTTCTCGCGCTTTGCCGTGCAGGAAACCTTCGACTTCTTTTCCGAGCGCGGGCTTCCTCTGAAAGTGGAAGATCGAAAACGTGCTTTTCCCCAAACGGAACAGGCCTCCGATGTCACGCGCGTGCTGCTGGAATACATGCAGGAAAACGGGGTGGAGATCCGCTTCGGCGTGGTCGTGAAACACTTCTCCCTCCAAGACAGGCGCATCGTCGGAGTCGAAACCAATCAGGGTTGTTTCACGGCGGAAAGCATTATTCTGGCAACGGGCGGCGCAGCGTATCGCGCAACGGGTTCGACCGGCGACGGGTTGGGTTGGTTGCGGGAAGTTGGCCACACCGTCCACGATGCCACGCCGGACATCGTACCGCTGCGCGTGAAGGAGCCTTGGGTGAAAGACCTCTCCGGCACGACGCTCGCCCCCATGAGGATTACCTTCACCTCCGCCAACGGAGAAACGCTTTCCAAGGCGGGGAAAATCCTGTTCACCCACTTTGGGATCTCCGGCCCGTTGATTCTCAACAGCGCCAATGAGGTGAAAAAGCTACTCAAGCATGGGCCGGTGGCCGCGACGATTGATCTGCTTCCCGAAACCGAAATTCATTTGGTCGGCCGCCGTGTGCTGGAGGCTTTCGACGAAAATAAAAACAAGCTGGTTCGCAACGCCACCAAACAGCTGGCCCCCACCGGCATGGCGCGGGCGCTGGTCGCCAACCTCCCGCCGGAACTACTGGATAAAAAAGTGAATGTCGTGACGCAGGACGAACGTAAAATGATCGTTCAAGCACTCAAGGGTCTGCCTCTAACCATCACCGCAACCATGGGTTATGACTGGGCGGTGGTTTGCGATGGCGGGGTTGCCCTGACGGAGGTCGACACTCGTACGATGGTTTCGCGGCTCCACCCGAATCTCTACATGGTCGGGGACCTGCTGCACATCAGCCGCCCATCCGGCGGCTATTCATTGCAACTCTGCTGGACCACCGGCTGGGTGGCGGGTGAAAGCGCCTGACTTCAGGACCCTAAAGGCGGAACAACGACACCGGAGGAGTCGTCTATACGGGTCGTGAATGCTGGGAGGGCAATTTGGATTGCCGCAGCTTCGAAGGCATCGAGGATCTTCCGGTTTACCTGGTCGGCATGGGCGGTGAATTTCCAATACTCCGGCGGGTGATACCAATAGATCATGCGCAACTCGATGTGGTCGCGCTCGAAGTCGTTCAACCAAACGCGCGGCGGGAATTCGGGGTTGAAGCCTTCGTGATCCTTCAAAAGCTCCTGCACAATTTCAACCGCCTTCTTCGCCTTGGCGGAAGTGATCCCGATGGACAGAGGAATGTCGGTGACCCGGCGAATGAAGGGGCGGCGGCCAATGTTTTCAATATCAGATTTTGCCATATCTTCGTTGGGAATAATGGCCTGATGACCGTTGAGCAGGCGAATCCGGGTGGAGCGCAGGCCGATTTCCTCGACCACCCCATCGTAGTGTTTGATCTTGATGCGCTCCCCAACAACAAAGGGCTTGTCCATAATCAACATGATGCTTCCAAAGATATTCTTGAGCACATCCTGCGCGGAGAGGGCAAGCGCCGCACCGGCCACCCCGGCACCCGCCAATAGCGACGAAAGGGGAATACCCAAATGCTGTCCGCCCTGAAGCAATAGCACCATCGCAAAGATAAAGCCCAGTAGCCGACTCATGATGCGAACCAGCTGCGCATCGATGCTTTGTGATTTAATATGGGGAGCGGAAGCAATCACCTCGCCCACTCGCCGACCAATGCCTAGCACCACGACCATGCTGCAAAAGAGCGTCAACAGGGATAAGTTGAATTTAAGAACGTAGAGCGTTGTCCCTGAAATCACCAACAAGTCGGTGATGAGATCAATTACTTTGATTGGAATAAAGACGGCCATGATCGGAAATGCGAGCCCCAGCACATATTTAAACAACCCCGCCTCGGCCCCGCCTCGCGAAATACGGCGACCAATGAAGTAGATCAAGGTCATCAGCAAGGCAGAGAGAAATAAAACCACCCCAAGGCCAGCCCACTGCCAGACCGCCTGCCCATATTTTCGTTCCTTCACCGAACGCGGAAGCCGATCGATCACTTCGGACAACCACTTGCTTCCGGGCGAGGTCAGGTAGGATTCTGCAAACCCCTCGGTGGCTCCCTTTTTATAAGGAAGGTGCATGACGCGCTGTATAAATTCGCCCGCACGACCCACCGTATCGGCGCTAAATAGGTACGAGCCTTTGAGCGGCCCTTCCTTGACCTGTTCGAACGTGATCTCCGTGTTGGGAATCGTCCACCTTTCCATGAGCGAGCCATCCTCGTTCGTCATCGCCTTGAGGTCGGGAATATTCTTTTCCTTCGGCATGTCGATGCGGTCGAGCACTTCCTTAAGCGCCACGGCCGCCTCCTTGGCGGCGTTGTCGCGGCGAAACTCCGCCATCTCGCTCAGATCCATGCAATGCTTGATGTTTCGAATGGCCTCGAGAACCTCGGTTCGTGCCTGGCCATCATCCATATCCCGTCCTTTCTCCTTGAGCAAGGCATAGGCCGTCTCGCAGTTTTCCACGAAACTGTTGAATGTGGCGCGCGGACTCGATATATCTGCTGGCAACAAAGGATGCTCCGGCTCGTCTGCAAGCACGGGAACAACCAGAGCAAACCACAATAGAAAACAAAACTTTCTCATATTAATTCCTCGAAATAATGGAGTGAGTTTAGACCAATCTGCCAATGATTGGAACTTTGCGCTGGAGTTTTTTCCACAGGCTGGAAGAATGCCCTTCCAACGAACGAGGCCATTATGGATGCAATGAAACAGTTGATGGAAAACAACCAGGCTTGGGCAAAGCGGATCGAGAAGGAGCAACCGGGATTCTTTGAACACCTCTCGGAACAGCAGACCCCCGAATATCTGTGGATCGGCTGCGCCGACAGCCGCGTCTCTGCTAACGAAATTGTAAACCTTCCGCCGGGCGAAATCTTCGTGCACCGCAACATTGCGAACGTCGTGGTGCATACGGATTTGAACTGCCTCTCCGTCATCCAGTATGCGATTGAAGTGCTGCAGGTAAAACACATCATTGTATGTGGCCACTACGGCTGCGGCGGGGTAAAGGCCGCACTGGAGAAAAAGGACCACGGACTGATCGACAACTGGTTGCGGCACATCCGCGATGTCTATCGCTACCACAGCGAACAGCTCGATGCCATCGCCGACCCCAAGGCGCGGAACGACCGCCTCTGCGAACTCAATGTGATCGAACAGGTTTCCAACGTGTGCAATACCACGATGGTTAAGAAGGCCTGGCGCCGCAAGCAAACCCTCTCGGTGCATGGCTGGATCTACCGACTTGAAGACGGACTGATTCAGGACCTCGACATCACCGTGTCCGGCAATTAGATGAACCCAAAAAGCCCGCGCAACGCACGGGCTTAAAACTTGGATTTGAATCCGGTCTAGTAGCGGCCGCCACCACCGCCGCCACCGCCGTATCCGCCGCCACCGCCGCCACCGCCGCCGCCACCACCGCCGTATCCACCACGACCGCCGCCGCCACCGCCGCCGCCACCGCCACCATCACGACGGGGAGGACGCTCTTCGCGCGGACGCGCAATGTTGACGCGCAGGTTTCGGCCCTGTAAATCCTGTTCGTTGAATAGATCAACCGCTTTCTGGGCCTCTTCCGGAGAGCCCATTTCAACAAAGGCAAATCCGCGGGAGCGGCTGGTGAATTTATCAAGCATCAGCTCGCATTTGACGACGGTTCCGGCTTGTTGGAACAACTCTTCAAGGTCGCCTTCAGTGGAACTATAGGACAGATTTCCTACGTATAGTTTACTTTCCATGTTCTGGTCTCTCTCTGCCATTCAGCACCACCATGCCCGTCCCGATTCGTTCGGCTTGCCGGACTTCCCGTGATGCCCGCAACAATCCATGGTCGGCGTTCTGAATGAACTCAATTGAAAAATCTATTCGCTAAAAAAATTTAATCAATTAAAAAATCGCCGTTTAATCGCCGGACTTCTGGCGACTTGCGCGCTTGCGATCGGTTTCCGACAGCATTTTCTTGCGGAGCCGAATATTGTTCGGCGTGATTTCCACCAGTTCGTCCGACGCAATATACTCGAGGGCTTCTTCGAGGCTCTTCACCTGCGCCGGAGCAATCTTCATGGCGCGGTCCGTTCCTGAAGCTCGCATATTGGTCAGCTGTTTCGCCTTCTGAATATTCACCACCAGATCCTTGTCGATGCAGTGCTCTCCCAGAACCATACCTTCGTAGCACTCCTCGCCGGGATCGACGAAAAAGATGCCGCGTTGCTGGAGGGCATCGATGGCAAAGGCCACGGAAGCGCCTTTGCCCTGAGAGATCAATACCCCGTTATTGCGCTGCTGGATCGGCCCTTTGAAAGGTTCGTAGTGCAAAAAACGGTGCGTCACGATCGCCTCGCCGGCGGTCGCCGTCAACATCTTGCTTCGCAGACCAATCAAACCGCGGGTCGGAATCTGGAAGCGGATCATCTTGCGCAGGCCATGCTGCTCCATATCAACCATCTCACCCTTGCGGGTCCCGGCCAGCTCAATCGCCTTTCCGGCATGCTCGTCCGGCACATCCACGTGCAGGATTTCGATAGGCTCCTCTTTCTTCCCGTGCTTTTCCTTCAGAATCACCTGCGGTTGGGCCACAGACATTTCGAAACCTTCGCGCCGCATGGTTTCAATCAGGATGGAAAGGTGCAATACACCGCGTCCACTCACCCGGAACGAATCGCCGGAGCTGTCGTCCACATGCAGCGCCACATCGCGCTCAGTCTCTTTCAACAGGCGTTCGCGGAGATGGCGGCTGGTAACATATTTCCCGTCCTGCCCAAAGAAAGGAGAATCGTTGACGGTGAACATCATTGAAAGCGTCGGCTGGTCGATGCTGATCGGAGGCAGCGCTTCGGGGTGGTCGAAATCGGTAATGCTGTCGCCGATATCGATATCCGGAATGCCGACGATCGCGCACAGATCCCCGCAAGGAACTTCATCCACCTCAACCCGCCCCAACCCTTCAAAGGTGAAGAGCTGTTTGATCTTGGTCGATTTTGTCGTTCCGTCCCGGAACACACGCATCAGCGGTGTGGAAATATTAAGTGTTCCGCGGTAGACGCGACCCACACCGATCCGGCCCACATAGTCGTTATAGTCAAGCGAAGTCACCTGCATCTGCACGGGACCTTTGCGTAGTTCCGGCGCAGGAATATGCTCAATCACCGCATCCATCAGCGGCATGATCGAATCGCGCGGCCCATCGAGCGTGGTATCCGCCCAACCATCCTTTCCACTGCAATAGAGCATCGGGAAGTCGAGTTGATCGTCGTCGGCATCGAGCTCCACAAAGAGATCGAACACCTTGTCATGGATTACGTCCGGGCGCGCATCGGGCTTGTCGATCTTATTGATGATCACCAGCGGCTTGAGGTTGAGTTCCAACGCCTTATCCAGCACAAAGCGCGTTTGCGGCATCGGCCCCTCGGCGGCATCGACAAGCAGCAGCACGCCATCCGCCAGATTCAATACGCGTTCCACCTGCCCCCCGAAATCACTATGGCCGGGGGTGTCGATCACATTGATCTTTATACCCTTGTAGTTTACACTGATATTTTTCGAAAGAATCGTAATACCCCGTTCGCGCTCAAGATCGTTGCTATCGAGCATGCACTCCTGCATACCCTCATTGTCGCGAAACAAATGCGCCTGCTTGATGATTTCGTCCACCAACGTAGTCTTACCGTGGTCGACGTGCGCAATAATGGCGATATTTCTAATTTCCTGGCTCATAGAGTGCTCTCCGGCGGAGCCTAAGCTCCATCAAAAATTTTATCCGTTATGGCTGATCGGATCCGGGAACAAACTGACTCAACCCAGACAACCCCTCCCGCTTCAAGGGAATAAACGAGGCGCGAAGATATCGCTTTCCACTCAAAATGCAACCTTTTCCCTGCCCGTAGTTCATCCCTTGGCCCCTGCATTTATGTTACATCCATATTGACGGCCGTCAATATGGATGTAACATTTCAATATGGCTTGGAAAGAATTTCATCATCCGGATATCTGCTGGCCCGTCATCAGACGTCGGGTTGGACTTGAATTCATGGAATTGCTCGACCTCTCCGCTATATTCCTTTGTAAAGGCGGATGGGGGGTGTTGAACCGCTCATGCTACCCAAGCAGCGCCGCCTACAGAACCGCAACGAGTCGACTCCGCAAACAGGGGTTGATCGTGTGGAGGGGGAAGGAGGCCGCAACACCGCAGCTTAAGCTAACCACTACAGGTCAAGAACTGATGCCTGCCTATTTCAACCCGGAAAAATACTGGAACCGGTCGTGGAACAAGATTTGGTATTTGTTCATCTATGATGTTCCCGAGGTTGATCGAGCATACAGGGATGTGCTCCGGAAATTTCTAAAAAGAAAACACCTTGGCTGTCTTCAACAAAGCGTTTGGATTACGCCACAAGACATTCGACCCGATTTTGATGACCTCACCAAAACGGCCGGGGTTGGCGCGTTCGCCTACCTCTTTGAATCCAGAACTGTTCTGGGATTGCCAAACCGGCAGGTAGTAACGGATGCTTGGAATTTTGACCGACTGGAGCAGAATCAGGCACATTATTGCTCTGTCATGGAAACTAATCTTGAACAACTCAAAAAGGGCGTATACACCCCGGACGAAATTACCACCCTGCTGCGCATGTCCCTCGATGCCTACCATGCGGTCATGGCAGAAGACCCTCTGCTACCGGACAGCCTCCTTCCGCGAGATTATCTTGGGAAACGAGTACACGCTCTAAACAAACAGGTTTTCGCCGAAATCGACCAAAAACTCATCTCCTTCGTTTAGCCCACCCCTCATACTCTCGCCTATTTGTTACATCCAGAATCACGGCCGTGATTCCGGATGTAATGATTAAGCAGAGGCTTGGTGCCGCAACAAGGCGCGGCAAGTTTTGGTGCAGGACTGAAAAAAGTACTGTATTCCGTGCCCGTCTTGCGGCAAAGTCCTTCCCTATGATTACATTTCTCGAAGGCAAACTGGACCTCAAGCAACCCGCCCGTATCGTCATGAACATCAACGGCATCGGCTATGAGGTGTTCATCCCGCTCTGTAGCTACGACCGTCTACCCCCCGAAGGCGACACCTGCCGCATCCTTACCTATCACCACATTACCGATACCAGCCAGAAGCTTTTCGGGTTTTTCACCGATGAGGAACGCGAAATGTTCACTCGCCTACTCACCATCAGCGGGGTCGGCCCCAAGCTCGCCATCAGCGCACTCAGCGGTCTGCCCGTACGCGAACTCAAGACGGCACTCATCAATGGCGATGTCAAACGCATCTCCTCCATTTCCGGAATCGGGAAAAAGACCGCCGAGCGCATCATCGTTGAACTACGCGACAAATTCACCAAGGGAGAACAGCTCGATGCCTTTTCCGGCGGAGAAGGCGAGCTCGGCGACTCCCGCCTCCGCGATGCCGCCCTTGCCCTCGCCGCCCTTGGCTATAAACTCGACGATGCTCAGAAAATGGTCAAATCCGTCGCCCTCAAGCTCACTCCCGAAATGACCGTCGAAGACCTCATCCGCCTCGCGCTCACGAAATAGTTTGACGGGATAAAAGAAACTTCAGGATTTGAGATCCAGTTAATCCTGTAATCCTGTCCAAAAAACAGGTTTGATGCACCGATTATGAACAACGATATCATTACCCCGGACAGGGAATTCGAGCAGAAGCTGCGGCCCTCGCGCTTTGCCGACTTTACAGGGCAGGACAAGATCCGCGAGCGACTGGAACTCTTCGTGCAGGCGGCCAAAGAACGCGATGACGTGCTCGACCATGTATTGCTCTCCGGCCCCCCCGGACTCGGAAAAACCACCCTTTCCTACATTCTGGCCGAGGCCATGGACGCGAACATTAAGTGTACCTCCGGTCCCGTGATCGACAAACCCGGCGACCTCGCCGGATTGCTCACCAGTCTTGAGCGAGGCGACGTGTTGTTCATCGACGAAATTCACCGCATGCAGCGCTCTGTGGAGGAATACCTGTATTCAGCCATGGAGGATTTTGTGATCGATATCGTCATTGACCAAGGTCCCAACGCCCGCTCCGTCCGACTTAATATCCAGCCCTTCACACTGATTGGAGCAACGACCCGCGCCGGCATGCTCTCTGCTCCAATGCGCTCGCGCTTCGGGCTCGTTAACCGACTCGACTACTACGACGCCGCCACCCTCAAGATTATCCTTAAACGCTCAGCAAAAATCCTGAATGTGGACATCAATGAAGATGGCGCAATGGAAATTGCTTCAAGGTCGCGCGGAACCCCGCGCATCGCCAACAACCTGCTGCGCCGCGCACGCGACTATGCCCAGGTCAAGGCCGACAACCACATTACCCGCGAGCTCGCCGACAAGGCGCTCAGCCTACTCGACATCGACGGCGACGGCTTGGAAGAGATGGACAAGCGAATTCTCTCCTGCATCATCGAAAAGTTTAGTGGCGGTCCGGTCGGGCTCAACTCCCTGTCGGTCTCCGTCGGAGAAGAAGCCGATACGATTGAAGAGGTTTATGAGCCCTATTTGATTCAAGAGGGCTACCTTCAGAGAACGGCGCAGGGCCGTGTTGCCACGACCCTTGCCTATCGAAAATTCGGATTGGTTCCGCCCTCGGCGTAGACGAGCGTTTCCAGCCGAAAGAACACCGCGTTTTCTAGATTAGTCCGCGCGATGCGTGACTTCCAGCAGGTGGTAGCCGAACTGGGTCTTCACCGGCCCCTGCACTTCGCCAACCGGCGCGCTGAACACCACTTCGTCGAACTCCTTCACCATCTGCCCGGGACCGAATGTTCCAAGCGCCCCGCCCTGTGCTCCCGACGGACACGTTGAATGTTTTTTTGCCAGTTCCGCAAAGTCCGCACCATTCGCCATCTGCTGTTTGAGATCCGCGCAAACCTCTTCCGATGCCACTAAAATATGCCGTGCCGCTGCTGATGCCATACCTGTTCTCCTGTTCTATGGGTTATAGGGCGCACGATGCAGGTTCAGATTCCCACACTCAAGCCAGATCGCGGAAAAGCTAACGAGGCGATCCGCGATTCCCCCGGTTACTTCCGGATAATCGCCTCCATCTTCTCGAGATAGTCGTCCGTACTCCAATCCTCTTCATACCCCCCAATGCGTCCCAGTTTATTGGTATCCTTGGTGATGAAGAACATGCACGGAAATCCCCCCGCCTTGAATTTGCTGCTCACCGCCTCGTTGTCCTCTTCCCAATCCTTTCTATCGTCCTTCTCCGAAAAATCAGCCACCAGCAAAACAAGATTCTCGGCGGCAAACCGTTTGAAGTCGCCCGTATCAAAAACCCGATCCTCCAGCCTCACACAATATCCACACCACTCCGGTGCCGTGTAAAGCAATAGAATCGGCAGCCCGCTCCGCTCCGCCTCCGCCTTGGCATCCTTGAAATTATCATGCCAGACGAGCCTGCGCTCCTTGAGTGCCTGAGCAGCCAAACGGTCGGCCAATTTCTGTTTATACCGCTTGATGAATTCCTGATCGGCGGCCGAAAGCAGAGAAACCTCGATCGGGTGTATTCTACGCGTCCGGGTGATTTTTATAAAAACCGTATCGTCCTTCACCCGGACCACCTCCCCCTCCAACGTCTTGCCTTCCGTATTCGTCCACGTCCGCGCCTGCGAACAAACCGCGGCACACAGCACCATAATCACAATTGCATATTTCATCTTCCCCCTCCATTTGCGCTTTACCCCGACTTTTAGGACCCCCGCCTAAAAGAGATTTGAATTTTAACAGGCCGTAGAATGCCCGCCACTACTAAATCCAGCCGAAATTATAATGCGTGAAACATTGAGAAGCGGGAGGGGCTCTGTTAAGCAATACGCCTTTCAAGGAAAACACTATTTTACGCAGGAGCAAAACCATGGCCATTCATCCCGATGCCGGAAAACCCGTTGCCAAAGAAAACCTGACGGATATCGCAGAGCTCATCAGCCTCTACTACGAAACGCAACCCGATGTGAACAACCCCGACCAAAAGGTGGCCTTCGGCACCTCTGGCCATCGCGGAACCTCGCTCGACACCAGCTTCACCGAAGACCACATCATGGCCATCTCGCAGGCCATCTGCGAATA
>JAOZKS010000291.1 GCA_029935255.1 Pontiella sp. | reverse complement strand
CTAATGGCCTTCGTCAACAATTACGCCGGACTCGATCTGGTCGATGACCTTCTGGTATTCGTCCGTCAGCGGACATCCGCATTTGTAGCCTTCTTCAACCGTCGCGTGCAGGCGGGCCTGTTCGATGTGCCAAGTTGCAACCTTCAAGTGTTGGTCAACGTTCATTTTATTCTCCTTGGTTAGGTGGGTTAAATTTGAAATAGTACTAATTGCGTCCAATATACAGGGGCTGGATTTGGAATCAACCCTAAAAAACGTTGTTATTTCGAAAGTCAACATTCCCAGTTCACCATTCGATAGTCTCTTTTTAATTGACTTGCCCCCGTTGGAGCCTCTACACCCTTCGAGCTATGTTATACGACGTACCCGTAAATTTAGGTGAGCGCTCCTATGGAATCCATATTGGAGCGGGTGTTTTGGATCAGCTTGGCCCGCTTTGTGCCGAGGTGGAGCTGAAGGGAACGGTGCTGGTCATCACCGATGAAAACGTGGGGGCGCTCTATGCTCGGCCCGCGCTCCAGTCGTTGGAGGCCTCCGGATTTTCTGCGACTTTGGTGACGCTCCCGGCAGGGGAATCAACCAAGTGCGGCGACCGGGTTTTCGAGCTGTACAGCCGTTGCATCGAGGCCGGGCTCGACCGCCACTCATTCATCGTCGCTCTCGGCGGCGGGGTGATCGGCGATCTGGCGGGCTATGTGGCCGCCACCTATTTAAGAGGCATCCCGTTCGTGCAGGTTCCGACCTCATTGCTGGCGATGGTTGACAGCTCTGTGGGCGGTAAAACCGGCATTAATCTGCCCGAGGGTAAAAACCTCGTCGGCGCATTCTACCAGCCTCTGCTCGTATTGGCTGACCTCCAAACCCTGAAAACACTCTCCGACCGCGAATATCGCGCCGGGCTGGCCGAGGTCGTCAAATACGGAATTATCTACGATGCGCCGTTTTTTCAAGCCTTGGAAGAAAACATTGCCGACCTTATAAACGCTGGAAATGTCGAGCTGCTTGCCAGGATGGTTGGCCGTTGTTGCGAAATCAAGGCCGATGTTGTGGCGCAGGACGAACGTGAGGGCGGGTTGCGCGCCATCCTCAACTTTGGCCACACCGTTGGCCACGCCGTTGAAAAAGTGGCGGGCTATGGCGAAGTCGTCCACGGCGAAGGGGTGTCGATTGGCTCGGTCTTTGCCGCCCGCGCCTCCATGGATCGGACGGGGCTGTCGCAGGCCGAGTGCGACCGCATTGAAAAAATCTTCAAGGCCTTGGAGCTTCCGGTTCATGCGCCTGAATATAATTGGTCGGATCTGCGCGCCGCGTTGGCGGTCGATAAAAAAACGGTTGCCGGAATGCCGAAATTCGTGCTCGTCTCCGAGATCGGGAAATCCACCATCGGCCACGAAATCCCGGAAGAACGGATGGAACAACTCTGGACGAATCTTTGAACCACAGATGAACACCGATAAACTCAGATCTTTGATCCGTGTTCATCTGTGGTTCACTTTAAAATATGGAACAGCGTAGCGCCTATATAATATTGAATATGATCGAGGGGATCGGGCCGGTGAGCGTGCGCCGCTTGATCGATACGCTCGGTTCACCCAGAGCCATTCTCGAAGCCGATCGCGATGCGCTGATGGAAGCGCGTGGTGTGGGCGAAAAAATGGCACTGAAAATCATGGCCCAACGCGATAGTTGTTCCGCCGAGGATGAAGTTGATAAGGCCGCCGAGATCGGCGCGCGGATCATCACGCAGGCGGATGATGAATATCCGGATGCCTTGAAAACGATCCATGATCCGCCGCTGGTGCTGTACGTTTTGGGGCGGCTTCTTCCGAAGGATGGAAAGGCCATCGGCATCGTGGGTTCCCGCGCAACCTCGACCTATGGACTGAGTGCCGCCGACCGCCTGGCTTATCAGCTGGGTCAAACCGGCTTCACGGTGGTCAGCGGACTGGCTCGCGGAACCGATACGGCCGCGCATAGCGGGGCGCTGAAAAGCGGCGGACGAACCATCGCCGTGCTGGGAGGCGCGCTGGATTGTCTCTATCCGCCGGAGAATGCCGAACTGGCCGCCCGGATTGCCAAGAGCGGCGCGGTAATTAGCGAATATCCGATGGGGCGCAAGGCCGACCGCATGACGTTTCCATACCGCAACCGGATTATCAGTGGATTGAGCATGGGTGTGCTGTTGATCGAGTCGGCCCTCAAGGGCGGCTCAATGCATACGGTCGAAGCCGCCATGGAGCAGGGGCGTACCGTCTTTGCCCTGCCGGGGCGAATCGACACCCCCGGCGCGCGCGGCCCGCATATGTTGATCAAGAACGGCGCAAAACTGGTTGAACGGTTGGATGATCTTTTGGAGGAGTATGAGTTTTTGATTCCCCCGGCGGAGCTCGAAGCCCCGCAGGACGAAGTGGCCGCGCGACCGGAAGTGCCGCTGTCGGAAGCGGAATCGACCGTGGTGGAAGCCTTGTGGCAGGAGCCGCTCGACATCGATTCGCTCGCGCGCAGCGTCGGCATGAAAAGCCATGAACTCAGCAGTCTGTTGCTGGGTCTGGAAATGAAGCGGGTCATTAAAATGCGTCCCGGCCGTATGGTCGAACTGGCAGAGGATTTAAGGACAAGTAGGTTTTAGACGAGATTACAAGATGAACGGGATTAAATCATGTAGATCCTCTTTATCCTGTCAAAAAATAATTGAAGCATAGGAAACGAGATAATGAGCAAGAATCTAGTGATTGTGGAGTCGCCGGCGAAGGCGAAGAAGATTAATAAGTTTTTGGGCAAGGAATATACCGTGATGGCATCAGTTGGCCATGTGCGCGACCTCCCGCCGAAGAAGCTGGGCGTGGATGTGGAAAAGGATTTCGAACCGGAATACACCGCGACCACCCGGGGCAAGAAAATCCTGAAGGAGCTCAAGGCGGAGGCCAAGAAGTGCGAGAACGTCTATCTGGCACCCGACCCCGACCGCGAAGGAGAAGCCATTGCCTGGCACCTTTTCGAGGCGCTGAAGAAAAACGTGCCCGAGGAAAATTTCTTCCGCGTCACCTATAACGAAATCACGAAGTCCGCCATTCTCGCGGCGTTCGAGAGCCCGGAGAAGATTGATATGGATCGGGTGAATGCGCAGCAGGCGCGGCGTATTCTCGACCGCCTGGTCGGGTTCCAGGGGAGTCCGGTGGTGCGCAAGCAGATCCGTGGTGCCAACAGCGTCGGCCGCGTGCAGACGGTGGCGCTTCGTCTGGTGGTGGAGCGCGAAAAGGGCATTATCGACTTCAAGCCGGAAACCTATTTCACCGTCGGCGCGGAAGTCCGCAAGCAGGAAGCTCCGCTCGATCCGTTCACCGTTAAGCTGGCGCGAATCAATAACGAGCCGATCGGCGTGAAGGACCGCAAGTTGCTGCCCGGTGCGGTGAAGACGCAGGAGCAGCTGGAAGGCATTCAGAAGGAACTCGAAAGCAGCCCGCTGAAGGTTAGCGATGTGATTACCAAGGAAGTGTCCCGGCGGGCCCGCCCGCCATTCATCACCAGCACACTCCAGCAGTCGGCCTCCGGTGCGCTGAGCTATGCACCCGCCCGCACGATGGGCATTGCGCAGAAGCTTTATGAAAATGGATTGATCACCTACATGCGTACCGATTCGTTCAACATTGCCGCC
>JAOZKS010000290.1 GCA_029935255.1 Pontiella sp. | reverse complement strand
AAGAAAACCAAGAGTTGAATACGAAGGAGTCCTCTATCATGTAATGTGCCGAGGAAATCGACGTGAGAAGATTTTTCAGGATGAGGAGGACTATCAACTTTTTTGGATCTGTTGACGGAGGTTTGTGAGCGGGCGGGGTGGAAAATCTGCGCCTATGTGCTGATAAAGAGGTGGAAGGAGCAGCTCGCACAAAATTTATAGATCTGTACACTGACACCTTTTTTCGGGCTGGCTCCTCTTTCGATGGGACATCGGATCAATATATCCCGATCAGTGAATGCATTTTCTGCGAGCTCTGATATGAACCACGCTCGTTTAAAAGAAATAATGTTACAATGTTCGGGCTGACCCCTCTTTTGTTTGCGGGCTGACCCCTCTTGGACCCCTCTTGCAATGTTCGGGCTGACCCCTCTTGTAGCGGAGCCCCTCCCGCCATGCCCAAAATAAACTTCAAAAATCAGGGTTGACTAAAGCTGGTACTCTGACCCCTCTTCCTCTCAGATCTTCATTAACCATAGCACCTCAATATTGAGGAGGGGCTCTGTGTCGATGAAACGGATAAAGTAGTCCCCGATATCTGCCCGGATTGGGCAGATAGGCCCCCATTTTTGTTCTGTTTTAGAACGCGGTTATTTGATTCGTTTCAGGTTTTTATCCATCACGATGACTTCGCCTTTTTTCGTGGAAAACTTAGCCGACTTTTCTTGGTAATGAAGCACGCACTCGCCCCCTTTTATCGAACGAATATGCGCCGAATCAAGTTCACCGGATTTCCAATATAGATCCACCTCAAACCCGCCACGCGCCCGCAGACCGGTCACCTGACCTTCTGGCCATTCCGAGGAAAGTGCAGGCAATAGGTGAATAAAGCCCATGTGTGATTGCATCAACATTTCAACCATTGCAAATGTTCCACCAAAGTTAGCCTCAATCTGGAATGGAGGTGTTGAATAAACAACATCAAACAAGTTGGGTAATGTGTGTAATGCAATTAGGTTTTTTAAGAGATCGTGTGCTCGGTCCCCCCTGTATAGACGGGCCCAAAGGTCTGACTTCCATGCGATACTCCAGCCGGTCGCGCCATCACCCCGAGAAATCATTGTGGTCTCAACGGCTTTTGCCATTTCTGGAGATGTGCTTGGTGAATATTGACGGCCAGGAGCAAAGCTCACCAGTTGGTTCATATGCCGGTGCCCGTCCTTGGGTCTTTCCTTCAGGTCTTTCCATTCTTTAACCTGTCCGTGGGCACCAATGAGTACGGGCGATAGTTCGCTTTGCATTTTTTTCCACTTCGCACGCAACACTTCATCCACGCCCAGAACTTCAGAGGACTCGATACAATTGGCAAATAAATCCCACACCACCGATTGGTCATAGATTCCCCCTACGGTTATGGGGCCATGCTCTGGAGCATATGAAGGAACCACAACCAAGGTTCCATCGGAGTCGCGGTGCAAGTGCTCTTCCCAAAAGGCAGCCGTTTCTTTCAAGATGGGATATCCGACATTACGCAAATAATCCTTATCTAGGCTATACGCATAGTGTTCCCAAGCCGAACGAGACAGCCAAACCCCATGCGTTGGCGCCACCCCATGCGTTGGACTACTGCGTCCAACATATCCAAACGGATTCCCGACCACGTGAATGCACCACCCTTTGTCGATGTCGTATAGTTCTTTTGCGGCCACCCGTCCTGGCGCACGCAGCTTATCGATATATTCAATTAACGGTTCTGCACACTCGCTCAAATTACAAACCCAAGAGGGCCAGTAACTCATCTGCAGGTTTACATCAAAATGATAGTCGGACTGCCATGCAGGAGCATTACTGTCGTTCCAGATTCCTTGCAGGTTTCCTGGAAGGTCGCCAGGACGCGAGGAGGTGATTAACAAGTAACGACCATAATTAAAGTAGAGGATCTCCAATGCGGTATCCGATTTTGTTTTTTTGTACTCCAAAACCCGATCCAACACATCTTTTTGTGCTTTTGGCTGATCCCCTATTTTCAAGGCAACGCGACCATATAGCTCCGTATAATCCTTTACGTGAGCTTGTCGAATGGCGGCGTATGTTTTGTTAGCGATGGCTTTAATGGCCGTTTGACATTCAAGGGTTTCATCCCGACCGGTATAGGTTGGGTATTCGTGACGGTAGTCGGTGGACGCCATGAGATAGAAGGTCACGGAATTTGCATTCGAGATTTGAATAGACTCCTTAAGCCCTTCAACCGAGCCTCCCTCAACGACAACTTTCACGTGCGCCTCGAACGCCATATTGTTCGATTCAATTTTACCTTGCACAACTAATGTTCCGTCGGGGGCTACCTGAATGGAACAGTCATGATCCACAATGCTCAAAGACGCGGTAAGGTTTAGCGAACCTGGTTTCGAGCTTTCCCAGTGATTCACCAGAACGCGGTCGACATAACTGACAAACGCCTCCCGTGTAAATGTGGCATCATTACGCTTATATTGCGTTTTAACAACCCCTTCATCGAGATCTAACCCATGGAGATAATCGGTACACTCCGCCTTTCGATGATCGGTTTCAACAAGCAGGCTTCCGAAATTTTTATAACAACCAAAGACTCGAGCATACGTTTTTTTATCCCGGCTTCCGAGTGAATCAAAAAGTTCTCTACCTCGCTTTTCCTGCGGGGTTTTCGGATCTTTCTTGTAGTCCACCTTACGATGCTCAATTAAATGATCCTTTAATGCGGGCAGGTTTTTACTGGCCCCCTCGATGATACCAAACCGATAGCCGTCTGCACCCGGTCCCCCATCCCAAAGCGTTTTTTCATTAAATTGAATTTCTTCTTTTTCAATTTCACCATAAACCATGCCACCAATACTTCCATTACCAATAGGCAGTGCCAGATGCCACGGGCGCAATTCTTTATTTTTATTCTTCCCTATTATTTCAGGAAAAGCCTTCAGAAATTTGGCAAAAGAATCCTGCGTAGATTGCCGATACCATAATCCATCATACGATGGCGTTTGATTGGGAGAGGCATGCACAAGCATGCTCATAGACAGTGATAACGCCACCCCGGCGGATAAATAAATAATTTTTTTCATTGTCATTCCATAGAGGACGCTAACGGAGTGTAAGCGCCCATTTTTGTTAATGTTTTTGATGTTCGATTCATTTAGTCGATTCCGATTTTTTGTTGAAAGGTAATGATGATTCCCCGTTTTAAACAGATGGCTGTCCCACAGCATTTAGACGAACCCCGGCAGATACGCCTGTTCCGGTGCTCCTCGGATGCGACCGGGTGGTTTGGCTGTCCCATAGGATTCCAGCAAGGCAGGCAGGTTCCAGCGATGCCAAAGCGAGACCCTTACGACGGAGAACAAGCGCTTGAAGCTGTGATCCCAGCCGTGCATGAATTTGAGGCAGCGCATCAGCAGATGGACGAGCAGCCCGGTCCATACCTGCCAGCGTACGGCATTGGCGCTGTAGCCGAGAAAGTCGGAGAGCTGGAGCGTCTGCTTGATTTCCTTAAAGAACACCTCGATATCCCACCGGCAGCGGTAGAGCTCCGCGACCGTCCACGCGCTCCACTCCAGATGCTTCATCATGCTCCAATAAAGTTCTTCGGCCATGTTCGCGTCGCGCACTTGGTTCGCATGGCTCAGGTTGTTGCGAGACGGCGGAACC
>JAOZKS010000048.1 GCA_029935255.1 Pontiella sp. | reverse complement strand
TGAAGCGGGGCTACACCTTCTGCTACGAACGACCATAAAAATCTACGTAGAACCATTAAAATAGCTTCGTGACTCACGATTTCCAACCTTTCCTTCCCTTTAGAGCATTTCTAAATTCCGGTTTTTTGCATCATCTGTTGCAATCGGTCAATGGCCGCACGGCCTTCGTTGCCGAGGTCGAGGGTGAAGTCGTTGACGTAGGTTTTAATGTGCGCACTCGTGACATCATCCGCCAGTTCCTGCGCATGTTGCTTTACGTAATCTTTCGTTGAGGCGGGATCGGCGAATGCCGTTTGGATAGAAGCTTTCAGCCGCGCTTCGAACTCGGCAATGCGTTCGGCTCCGAGGCTTTTCTTGGCGGCGATGCAGCCGAGCGGGATCGGCAGGCCGGTTTCGCCTTCCCACCAGTCGCCCAGATCTTCCAGACACTGAAAGCCGCGCTCTTCAAAAACAAAACGGCCTTCGTGAATAATTACGCCTGCATCGGCCTTGCCCGATTCCACTGCATCCATGATTTGGTCGAACGGCATAAAAATGCGATGTTCAAGTTCTGGATTCCAGAGACGCAACAACAGGTGTGCCGTGGTGTATTCACCGGGAACAGCGACAGAGGCACTAGGCACTAGGCAATGGGCTTTGGGGGCAATCACCAGCGGGCCGCATCCTCGGCCAAGCGCAGCACCGACATTGAGTAGCTCGTATTTATCCTGCACCCGCAGCCAAGCGTGGAAGGAGAGTTTGGTAATGTCGAACCGTTCTTCAAATGCCATGCGATTGAGGGTTTCAACATCGTGCAGGTGCACATCGATATCGCTTTCTTTGGCCAACTGACAGAAGATGAATGTATCATTCGGACAGGTTGAGTATGCGCATGTCAGGGGTCTGTTTTTCATTTACCTATCAAGTCGCCCGCATTTAAAAGGTGTATATCATTACAGTTTTTAAATTAATGATTGAACCGATCATCATTCCGGCTATTATCCGGCGCATCAATTTCAAAACGAGGCGAATAATGAAAGCACAACCCGACTTAACGCAAGTGGAAAAAGATAAACTGGAGATCAATCCGGATTTTGACTTCCGTGAAATCGCGAAACGCCCGTTTGAAGATATTTCCCCCAATGAACTCGCCATGTTCAAGTGGAGCGGTGTGTACCATCAACTTCAGCCCAGTTTCTTCATGATCCGCGTTGTGACCCCCGGCGGTCGCATGACGACCCAACAATTCAACCGCGCGGTGGATCTGGGTGAAAAATATGCTCAGGACGAAATGTGCATCACCACCCGCCAGACGCTTCAATATCACTGGATTCGGCAGGAAGATATCTACAAAATCATCGAAGGCATGGCCGAAGTGGGCATCACCACCAAGAACGGCTGCGGCGATGTTCCGCGCAACATTATCGGTGATTCCCTCGCGGGTGCCGGTCCCAATCAGCTGGGCGATTCGCTCAAGCTGATCCGCTGGATGGCGGACGACGACGAAATCCAGAACCAGCGCAACCTGCCGCGCAAGCATAAGATCAGCGTGGCATCGAGCAACGATGCGCTGGCGCAAACACTGATGAACTGTCAGGGCTGGGTCCCGGTCGAACGCGATGGCGTGGTCGGCTGGAAATATCATGCCGGCGGCGGCCTCGGTGCCCGCCCCTATCTCGCCAAGCTCATTTTCGACTGGGTTCCGGAAGAGCTCGTGCTCGATGTCACCCGCGCCGCCATCGAAGTCTTCCGCCGTCACGGCGACCGCCGCAAGCGCACGCATTCCCGCCTCAAAGTGGTGGTCGATCAAATGGGCGCGAAGAAGTTCGGTGATGTACTCATCGAGATTCTGAAGGAAAAGGATGTCCAAGGGCTCGATGCCATTGAATTTTCCAAAGACCCGGTTCCTACTATTGGAAGAATGTCGATCAACGGCGAGGAAGTAATCCCACAGCAAGAGGCAGGCAAGAGCATCGTCCGCATCCTGATCCCCCGTTCGGAAATAAAAACGACGGAGTCGCGCATCATTTCCAAACTGGCCGACGAGTTCGGCGGCGGTATCCTCATGTTCACCAACCGCCAAAACATCGAGCTCCACGACGTGCCGAATGAGAATGTTGAAAAACTCATTGCTGCACTTCATGAAGCGGGCTTCCGTACCGACGGCCACGAGCATCTTCCGGATATCGTTGCGTGCGTCGGAATCACAATGTGCAAAATGGCCGTCTCCGACTCACCGGACGCCTATCACCGCCTCTACGCCGCGCTGGCGAACGATGAAACCTATTCGAAAGCCATCGGCACCCTGCGTATCAACATTACAGGATGCCCGAACAATTGCGCACATGGCTGGATTGCGGACATCGGCCTGCGCGGAACCCGCACCCGTAATGCCGACGGTGGAAGCACGGAGGGCTATAGCATCTTCGTTGGCGGCAAATTGAGCGAAGCCGGAAAAATTGCGGAATACCTCTGTGATACAACCGCTGAGAAAATTGTTCCCGCCGTGAAAAAGATTCTCGATACCTACCTTGCCCACCGCGAAAGCGGCTCCGAACTCTTCGTCGACTTCTGCGAGCGCGTGGGCATCGAATCCTTCAAGAAATTTGTAAAATGAAGCCGCTATTGAACGAAGCCGAAGAGCTCATCAACGCCGGACAGTGCGACGAAGCGGTGGAACTGCTCTGCCGCCAAGGTGTGCCGGAAGAACCGCGCGTTTTTGAACTGATCGCCCTTGCCCACGACCAGCGCGACTCCACCCGTGGCGATGTCTATTCCGCCGTCATTTTTGCAGGCCGGGCAATTTCCAGCGGAAGCACCGACCCTCGGATGCAGAAAATCATCGAGGCCTCCAAGCGGCAGGACAAAGCGTCCGATGGCCCCCTCGTTCCACAGGACTATATCCTCGGCGGCTGGAACGAAAAGCGTGAATCCGGAGATACCCCCCTCACCTCCTGTGCGCTCTCCAAGCTAAACGGGAAGGCCGATGAGCCGAAAGACTTCGACTGGCTCGGGAAAAACATTCCCTGCCAGAAAGCCTGTCCAGCCTCGACCGACATTCCCGGCTATCTCTCGGCCATCTACGAAGGCCGCCACGAAGAGGCCTACAACATTAACCTGCGCGACAACGTCTTCCCCGCCGTGCTCGGCCGTGTGTGCGCCCGCCCATGCGAGTCGGAATGCCGCCATGGCCGGGAAGGTCTCGGAGAGCCGGTGGCCATCTGCTTCTCAAAGCGTTCGGCGGCCGACTTCAAACAACAGGATTTGGTGATTGCAGAAAAATGGTTCAACGATTCAGGGAAAAGCGTAGCCATCGTGGGCTCCGGCGTAGCTGGACTTGCCGCCGCACGCCAGCTCGCCTTGCTGGGCCACCAAGTTACCGTCTACGAAAAACATCGCATCCCCGGCGGCATGATGAACCAGGGCATCCCGGTTTTCCGTCTTCCGCGCGATATTATCGCAAAGGAAATCGAACAGATCACTGCGTTGGGAGTGAAGATAGTCTGCAACACGGAAATCGGTAAAACCATTACCCTTTCCAAACTCACCGAACAGAACGATGCGGTGGTGATGGCCGCCGGAACGCTGCGCCCGAACCTGCTGGATCTGCCGGGCAAGGAACTTGATGGCATTCGCCACGGTCTCGACTTCCTTCTGGATGTCAACGATAACGGAACCACGGAAATTGGAGAAAAGGTCGTTGTGATCGGTGGCGGGTTTACCGCCATGGACTGCGCGCGCACCGCCCGCCGACTGGGTGCAACCACGGTGCAGATCGAAGAGGAATTGGCCGACAAAACCGCAGCCGGCTCCATCCTGCGCATGCCAAAAGGCAACGTAAACGTTTGGTACCGCCGTTCGACCGATGAAATGCTCGTCACACCCGGCGAACTCGAAGAACTCGAACACGAGCACATTCCGCTTGAAACCATGGTGACTCCGAAGGCGTACATCGGCGAAAATGGACAGATGAAGGCCATGCAGTTTATCCGTACCGAACTCGGCACCCCCGATGCCAGCGGACGCCGCCGTCCGGTGGAGATCAAAGGGAGTGAGTTTGAGATTCCGGTGGATACCGTACTACTGGCCACGGGCCAGTTTCCAGACACGGGATGGATCGACGATGCACTCAAAGCCGACTTGGCCAGTGAAGATGGCTGGTTGAAAAGTGGCTCCGCCTATGCCACGGCGAAGGACAAGATTTTTGCCGCCGGCGACTATGCCACCGGTGCAAGCTCGCTGATTCAAGCCATTGGCCATGCCAAGGAATCCGCGCGAGCGGTCGATCAATTTCTGATGGGCAAAGTCCGCTTGAAGGACTTTGCGAAAATCGAGGATGTGACCGAGTCCGGCCGTATTCGCGAAATGGACGCGGTTCCGTTGCAAGCCATGCCGACCCTCGGGCTGGAACAGCGCGACCTGCCCACCGAAGTCGAGTTGGGCTTCGGCGAGGAAGCCTCTGTTGACGAGGCGCAACGCTGCTACCAATGCCACTATAAATATGAGATCGACTCTGATAAATGCATCTACTGCGACTGGTGCGTCAAGGCCAAGCCACGCCCCGACTGCATCCTGAAGATCAAATCGCTTCATCACGATCATGAAGGCCGCGTGGTCGGTTGGGACATCGCTGAAAAGGCGGATGAAGTCAGTCAAATCTGGATCAATCAAGACGACTGCATCCGTTGCGGGGCCTGCGTGGCCGCCTGCCCGGTCGACGCCATCAGCATCCAGAAGGTTTCGCTCGTCACCGAGCCCGTTGCATAATCTTGGGTTTCTGCATTGATTGCCCACAGGGGGTTGCTCTCTAATGTTGCGTTCCCATGAAATCCTCGGCACTACAGTTTATTACGGCAATCATTGTGCTAATGGCCGGAAGTGCGTTTGCACTTGATCGCGCTGAATTGCTGCACGATCCCGCGGCTACGGCTCTGCTCAAGAAAAAGTGCATCCGTATTGTGAGCTCCGGGGTGCAGTCCGTGCGCTTCGAGGTCGTAGCCCACCTGCTGGAGCAACCGGATTTGATCCTGCGCATTCAATCTGAATATGCCCGCTCGGTTTCAAAGACAGGAACAACCGATTTTCCAATCATTGGAATGGGTGATGGCCATTACCACTACATCAACGAAAAAAACCAGCGAACCGATATCAGGGAGCTTCACCGGGAACAAACCTCAGCCACCACATTCGACCTCATCTACCTCGCCGCAGGAAAACGTTTCTTTGGGAAATATGAAGCCTTGATCCATATCCGCGTCATCGATGCCGGAACGGCGGGCGTTCTATACATCGCAGAAATCCACGCCTACCCCCATAATCCCCCGCTGCGTTTCTTCGCCCGAAGGTCGGGGCGCACCGAACGCTACTTTCAACGCAAAACCCAACTCACCGCCTGGGTCACCACCAAAATCTGCAAAGGGCTCGATGCTCCCCCGGCCTTTTCATTGCAGCAAAAACCACTTTTAGATCTTCCTACTTCCCATGAATGACGCGGATCAATTCTCACTCAGGAAATGCTATGCAAAGGCGTGGAAATCCTTTGCGAAATGGTGGATCCCCATCTGCCTGCTCGCAGGGGGCCTCATGGTTTTTGATGGATTGCCAAGGCTGCTCGCCAAGGAGGAATCGCAGGCGATGCGCCAGATCATCACCCAGATCATGGAGGCCGCTGAAGCGGGGGATCTGGCGAGGGTCGAAGAATCCTTCCCCGAGCTGCAGGCAACCGTGCTCGCCTACAGCCATACGCTGCTCACCTTCATCCTCTATGCCGCCCCCATCGCATCCCTGCTGACCGTCCTGCTCTACTGCACTTCCCTGATGGCGGTAAAAGATTGCCGCACGCACTACCCCCTCAAGACCATCATGGTGGTAAGCATGTTCCAGCTCGTGATCGCCTTCGTGAAAATGTTGCTGTTCTTCCTGATTCCACCGCTTGGCATCTACATCTACATCAAGCTCTACTTCGTCAGCCTGCTCATGCTCGAAGATGAAAAATCGATGGGAGAAGCCCTCAAGGAAAGTTGGTCCACCACCACGGGAAGTTTTTGGCCCTTGTTCGCGATGGTAGCCATCAACGGAACTCTTCAGTTTGCTCTGGTTCCCACCATCATCGGCGTTATTCCCGCCACCGGATTTGCCAACACCACCCGCGCTACAGCTTTTTCGATACTCCGAAGTCCCCTCGCCTAACAACCCACATCTCCAGAGATGCCAGTGCCTTATTGCCTCGGCATAAATAGAGTGTAATTTCATGACCTCACCTATATCGCTCAATTACCCCGATCGGGGTAGTTGAGCGATATAGATGAGATTAAGGAGGGGCGTGGGATGCGTCTACTATTTGGCTCTAGCGTTCCGCCAAACCAAGCGTTTACATAAGAATGGCGACGGCAGGTTGGTTTCCAAGTTCAAGGGCGTAGTCGAGCGGCGTTTTCCCATTGGTGGCTTTCATGTTTTTGTCCGCGCCGTTATCCAGCAAAAGGTTGATCATTGCGGCACTGGCGGATGCCGAAGCTTCATGCAGCGGGGTGCCGCCGCGCTTGCTGCGCATATCCACCACGGCTCCTTTAGAAATCAGATAGGCCGCGAGTTCAACGCGATCCTTCTCGGCGGCATAGTGCAGCGGACTCCAGCCTTCGTCATCACGCGCACCAATGTCCGCACCGTTCTCAACCAATCGTTTTGCGATTTCAAGGAACCCTCGATCCGCCGCAAAATGAAGCGGTGTTTTTTCGGTCCCCGTACGCGGATCTAAATCAGCGCCGGCATCCATCAATACTTTTGTACACTCCGTTTTACCGCGCACCGTCGCAAAGTGCAGCGGGGTCCACCCCTGCTTATTCCTTTCGTTCACATCCGCTCCAAGGAGCAGGTGGTTGCGCACATCGCCCGGATCCCCCTTGGCAATGGCGTGCAGGATGGTTTTGTTTTGGGCCACAACCGGATCGGCCGACTCGACCCCTTCCTCAGGAACCTCCAGCCCCGTCGACCAAACGATGGCGTTGAGTACGAGCTTCCTAAAGTCGGGCATCCCCCAGTTTCGATGAAAATGCCCCCCCGTGAATCCAAATGCGTTTTTTCCATAGGCCCATGCCAGGATGTATTCTTGATCCTCTTCGGGCGGCACGGCTTCAAGCAAGGGAACCACGGCCCCGAATTTCAAGTTGTAGTACCATTCATCCCTAAGCTCAAAGGGCTTCACTCCCCGCGTAACGGGATGCCGTCCGAGTCGAGGCTCTTTCATCGTCCATTCCGGATTTTTCGATTGATTATCGTCATAACAGCCCCCGAGTACGTTCATCAGGGTTTCGTTCAAAAGCCCGGGTTCTCCATCCACGGCATAGTGAAGAAAAACGATTCCAACACCACGGTCCGACAACGCCTGCACGTGTGTTTCGTGAGCACGTGCCACATGTTTTTCATTGCCGTCGCAATAGACCACCAAAGCATCGATGCCTTCGAACGCCTCGCTTTCCGGCCATGTGTCGAAATGGATCCTCGTTTTTAGATCCAGCCCCGATTGATCAAGGGCCTTGGCCAGCAAAGTGCACCCGTCGTGGAACTCGTGTTCTCCCGATCCGTGGCTCGGTTTTCCCGCGATGAACAGGACCGATTTCGGCTCACCCACATGCGCGGAAAGCATGCTACTTAAAAATAAAAACAGAACCGGTAGTTTCATCGTGATTCCTTTGGAATAAAACACCATCATACAACTATTCCTTAAGCCTGCAAATCTTCTTTCCAATCGCTGGAAAATCTGGAGAATGCGCCGGTCTAACCTCTGGAGCAACAATGGCATTACTTAGTTTACAGAATCTATACAAGGCGTTTGGCGGGCCGCAGCTGCTGGACAATGCAACGTTGCAGATCGAGCGTGGCGAGCGCATCTGCCTTGTGGGCCGCAACGGCGAAGGCAAGTCAACCCTATTGAAGATCGTCAGTGGCTTCATTGAAGTCGACGAAGGCGAAATTATTCGCCAGCCGGGAATTAAAGTCCGGCGCTTGCGGCAGAATGTACCGCACGATCTTGAGGGCTCGGTCGAGGAACTGGTTTTCCAAGGCCTGGAAGATCCGCACGACGATTGGAGCTCGCACCAAGCCGTCGATAAAACAATTTCGTTGATCGGGCTGGAAAACGGGTGGCTGTTCAACGAACTCTCCGGCGGGCAGAAACGCCGCGTGCTGCTCGCCCAGTCGTTGGTTTGCGAACCGGATGTTCTTGTGCTCGACGAACCGACCAACCACCTCGACATCGAAGCCATCCAATGGCTGGAAAATTTTCTCCGGCGCTACAAGGGCACCCTCCTTTTCGTGACGCACGACCGGACTTTCCTCAGAAACCTGGCCACCCGGATCGTTGAACTTGACCGCGGTCACCTGCATTCGTGGGCCTGCGACTACGACACGTATCTTGAACGCAAGGAGGCCTTGCTCGGTGGCGAAGCGGAACAATGGGCTCAGTTTGACAAGAAACTGGCCAAAGAAGAGGTGTGGATTCGAAAAGGCATTAAGGCGCGGCGCACCCGCAACGAGGGCCGCGTGCGCGAACTTGAAAAAATGCGCGGCAACCGTAGCCAGCGGCGCGAACGAACAGGCTCCGTTAATATGAAACTGACGGAGGCCGGGCTCTCCGGCCGGAAGGTGATCACCGCCAAGAACCTGTCGTATGACTATGATGGGTTACCCATCGTTGAACACTTAAATACTAACATTATGCGCGGCGATAAGATTGGAATCATCGGTCCGAATGGCTGCGGCAAGTCGACCCTGATCAAGCTTTTGCTGGGAGAACTCCATCCCAAGACCGGAACCGTTGACCATGGAACCAAGCTGGAAGTGGCCTATTTCGACCAACACCGCGCCACACTGGACGAATCCAAAACCGTTGCTGAAAATGTATCCCCCGAGGAGATGATTACCATCGGGGATTCCAAGAAGCATGTGCTCGGCTATTTGCAGGATTTTCTCTTCACTCCCGATCGTGCCCGGCAGTCCGTCAGCGTACTTTCCGGCGGTGAGCGCAACCGCCTGCTACTGGCCAAGCTCTTCACCAAAGCCTCGAACGTGCTCGTGCTCGACGAACCAACCAACGACCTCGACATGGAAACCCTGGATCTTCTCGAAGACCTGCTGGCAAACTATGAAGGCACGTTATTGCTCGTCAGCCACGACCGGTCCTTTCTGAACAACGTCGTCACCAGCACGCTTGTGTTCGAAGGCGCAGGCCAGATTAATGAATACGTGGGCGGCTACGACGACTGGTTGAGTCAGCGGCAGCAGGATCTAGGCAATCGGCAGCAGGCCAAACGTGCGGAGTCCGAAAAACCAAAGGTCGGGCGCAAACTTTCCAACAAAGAACGAGACGAATTGAAGAACCTGCCAAAACGGATCGAACAGTTGGAAACCGAACAGGAAAACCTCCTTCAAACCATGGCCGACCCCGCATTCTACCAGAAAGAAAAGGATGAAATTGCTGCTGCAACTGCCCGTGCCGAGGAAATTCCAAAAAAACTTGAAGCTGCTTTTGAACGCTGGGAAGAGCTAGAGGGTCTATGATGCCAAACCACGGAATCATCGCTTTCCGCCGCCCCCCCTTCGGCGGGTCCGATGAGGAAGTGCGGCACTGAAATGAAGTGATTTAGGTCGTATTTTCCAACTATTCCGTGGTTTTCTTTTTTTCTCGATGAGGCAATCCCCATGAAACGGCTGATCTGGAACAAGCACACCAAGCTGGTGCTCAAGCATTTGGCGGGGTGGTTCTGCATCGTGGCCGGGGTCATTATGCTCATCACGCCCGGACAAGGCATCCTGACGATCCTGATTGGTGTCTTCCTGTTGGCCGATGAAGTTCCAATGTTTGGCAGACTGAAGCTCAGGATACAGCATCGATTCCCAAAAACCGCAGACTATGTCCACCGCAAGGGCGAGCAGCTCCGGGCAAAGTTTCACCACAAAGATTAATTACAAATTCAGCTCACCGATGATACCGAGGCCTTTGAGCGTGAGATTCGGGTCGATGGTGGCTTCAATGTCCCAGTCCTTGAAAATCCATCCGGCATAGCCTCCGGTGCAACAGACGGGCAGTTTTTTTGTTCCAAGTTCCTTCCCTAGGGATTGGAGAATCTCACGTACCATCCCGCGATAACCGAGGCGTGCGCCAATCTGCATGGCCTGTTTGGTATTGCGCCCGACCACGGCTTTGGTTCTGCTTGGCGCGACATGCGGCAATAATGCTGTCTTTTCGGCGAGATAGTCGAACATGAGCGGAAGGCCGGGGCAAATGATTCCGCCGATATAGCCGCGCTGGCCATCGATGACATCAAAGGTCAGTGCGGTACCAAAATCGCAAACAACGGATGGGGTTCCTAATATCTTTGCTGCGGCCGCCGCATTGGCCAAACGGTCGGCCCCAATTCTGGAGGGCTTCGGATAATCGATGGGAACCCCGAGTTTCAGTTCATGGCCAACGAACAAAGGTGCAGAAAGCCCAGCCGTTTTAATCAGCCGTTTCCATCGGACGTTCACAGGCGGCACAACGGAAGCAATAACCACCCCATCGACGCGCTGGGCTGAAACCAACGGGAAAATCTCGTCTGGCGATTTGAAACGCGAGTCGCACCGCCCCACCCCTGAAATCCGGCCATTGCAGGAGTAGCCCACCGAGGTGCTGGTGTTGCCAATGTCTATGACGAGCGAGGTCATACGAAGTCGAGGGCGAGATCGATGGAAGGTGCAGAGTGGGTCAGGGCGCCGACGGAGATGGCATCGACCCCGGTTTGGGCAATGCTACGGACGGTATCGAGATTGATTCCCCCGGAGGCCTCGGTTTTACAGATGCCCTTGCAGAGGGCCACGCATTCGCGAAGGATGGGCGGCGGCATGTTGTCGAGCAGCACCCAGTCGGGGCGTGCATCAAGCGACTCCTTGAGCTGCTCGATGGTATCGACTTCGACTTCAATTTTGAGATCGGGATATTTTTTTCGAGCGGCGGAGACGGCCTCACCGACCCCGATGCCATGCGTGTGCTCCCACGATGCGAGGTGATTGTCCTTGATGAGCACGGCATCGAACAGTCCGTAGCGGTGGTTCACGCCGCCGCCACAGCGAACGGAATATTTCTCGAACGGGCGCAGCAACGGCGTCGTCTTGCGGGTGCAGAGAATATCAACATCCGGGTTGTCCGCCGCTTTGATGTATGCGCTCGTGATCGTGGCGACGCCGCTCATGCGCTGGATAAAGTTGAGCGCGGTGCGCTCGGCCATCAGGATGCTTCTGGCAGAACCTTTGATGGCAAGCACCTTTGTCATGGCCTTGACCTGAGCCCCATCGGCGACGGCTTCTTCGATTTCAAGATCGGGGTTGACCTGAAGAAAAACCTCCATCGCCACGGGCACGCCGGCAACCACGCACTCTTCGCGGGCAATCAAGTGGGCTTCGGCCCGAGCCTCCGGCGGCACAAGCGATTCGGAGGTCACATCCCCCCCCACGTCGCCGAGATCCTCCACAAGCGCAAGCCTGATAGATTCGCGCACTTCCTTTCGGTCAAAAATATTGGGCAGTTCCACGCTCATCGTTCCTCTACTCGGCTTGCATCTCTTTCATACAGGCCTTCCCCGAACCCATCAGGATACTAATGGGTTTGAGCCCTTCGATGTTTTCGCAGAAAATCTTGATGGTGGCCGCGATGGGAAC
>JAOZKS010000047.1:8282-11690 GCA_029935255.1 Pontiella sp. | reverse complement strand
GGTTGAAACCCCGCGCGCCGAGCAGTTTGTCGGCACCCGGCTCGAACCGCTTTTTCCCTATCTGGAAACCCACCTTGTGGAAATGATGCGGCCGAAGAGAACCTTCTATTGGCAGTTCATCACCGACACCTCGCGGGACTCTCATATTTTCGGCGGCATCTGGCCGGAGGTGCTCGGCACCCTTTACCTGACGCTCGGCGCGATGTTCTTCGCCATTCCGCTCGGCGTA
Source organism: Pontiella sp. (assembly GCA_029935255.1). Taxonomy (GTDB): domain Bacteria; phylum Verrucomicrobiota; class Kiritimatiellia; order Kiritimatiellales; family Pontiellaceae; genus Pontiella. The sequence goes on along the minus strand of JAOZKS010000047.1, from coordinate 11,461 downwards.
ATTGCCGCCATCTATCTCTGCGAATATGCCAAGGAAGGCCGAATCGTCAGCTTCCTGCGGATCTGCATCAGCACGCTGGCCGGCGTGCCGAGTATAGTCTTCGGCCTGTTTGGACTGGCCTTCTTTTTGAACACCATTCAGGTGTCCGAATCAAAAAGTGTGCTGGCCGGATCGTTGACCTTGTCGCTGTTGATTTTGCCCACCATCATCCGCTCATCGGAAGAGGCGATCCTTGCCGTGCCGCGAGCCTATAAAGAAGCCGCACTCGGCCTCGGTTCCGGGCAGTGGCATACGGTGCTCACCGTCATCCTGCCCGCCGCATTGCCGGGCATCCTGACCGGCATCGTCATCAGCATGGGACGAGCGGCCGGCGAAACCGCGCCCATCATCTTCACCGCCGCCGTCAGCGTTGGTGCTCCGCTGAAAATCTGGGAAACCCTGAGCCAGCCGAGCCCCGCCCTGCCGTGGAATATTTATAACCTGTGCACCGAGCACGAAGCGGTCGACGAAATCCGGCACGTACAATACGGCATGGTATTCACGCTGGTGGCGATCGTGCTCCTGCTCAACCTATTCGCCATCCTGATGCGCGCACGGATTACAAAGAAATTGAGAGGCTAATATGACCGAAGAAATCACACTGAAAAAGATCGACCAGTTTGCCGAACATGGCGACGAGAGTATCGCCCGCGAAACACATATCGAGGCGAAGGACTTCTCCATGTTCTATGGCAACTTCGAGGCCGTCCGCAACGTCAGCATGCAAATCCCGAAGCAAAAGGTTACCGCCATGATCGGCCCAAGCGGCTGCGGGAAAAGCACGCTCCTGCGCTCGATCAACCGAATGAACGATCTGATCCCCTCCACGAGTGCCACCGGCGAAATGATTTTCGATGGACATAATATCTACGCCCGGAGCATCGATGTGGTTGCTCTGCGCGCCCGGGTCGGCATGGTTTTCCAGAAGCCCAACGTTTTCCCGAAATCCATTTTCGACAACGTGGCCTATGGCCCGCGCCTGCAAGGCACCAAGAACAAGCAGGAACTCAGCAATCTCGTGGAACAAAGCCTGCGGAGAGCCGCCATCTGGGATGAGGTGAAGGATCGGCTAACGGCGAATGCGCTCAGCATGTCCGGCGGTCAGCAGCAACGCCTCTGTATTGCCCGCGCATTGGCCATCCAACCGGAAATCCTGCTGATGGACGAGCCGACTTCCGCGCTCGACCCCAAGGCCACCGCCAAGATCGAGGACCTCATCGGCGAGCTGCGGAAAAACTATACCATCGTCATCGTGACCCACAACATGCAGCAGGCCGCACGGGTGTCGGATCTGACGGCTTTCATGTATGAAGGCGTGCTGGTAGAATTCGGCAAGACCAAGCACTTGTTCACCAACCCGGAAAATGTGCAGACGGAAAATTATATTACCGGCCGATTCGGCTAAGGATATGGGTATGGCAAAGCATTTGGAAAAAGAACTCGAACGCCTCAAGAAGATGATCTACACGCTCAGTGCACGGGTCGATGAGAGCCTGGAGCTGGCGGTCAAATCGTTTCAGGAAAACAACGAAACCTTGGCGCAAAAGGTGATCGATGACGACCGGAAGATCGACGACCTCGAAGTGGAAGTCGAAGAGGAATGCCTCAAAGCGCTTGCCCTCTACCAACCCGTCGCCATCGACCTTCGGTTTATTATCGCCGTCATGAAAATGACCAACGACCTAGAGCGGATCGGCGACTTGGCCGCCGATATTGCAAAAAACGGAATCGCCATCAATCAGGCCCCGCAACCCAAAGTTCCGCTCGACCTGCACCAGATGACCTACCTCGTTAAAACCATCGTACGCAAAAGCCTCGATTCCCTGCTTAACATCGATGCCTATCTCGCCCGCGAAGCGATTGAAGATGACGATGAAATCGATGCCATGAAGAGCGAAATGAAGGCCGAGATCGTCGAAGCACTCAAGCGCGAGCCGGAGCACGCCGAATCGCTCATCACCCTACTGGCCATCACCCATCGCCTCGAACGCATCGGAGATCACGCCTGCAACATTTCCGAAGACGTCATCTATATGGTTGAAGCCGACATTGTCCGCCACCAGTCCAGCGACTGAGCTAATGAAACCCTAACCATTATTGATTAGCAAACCGCTAGGTTTTTGTTAGGTTTCTCCCTCATTTTTTAACCGATATAATAGGGAGAATTCAATGTTCTTAGAAATTGCAATGAATGTTATTGGTGGTTTGGGCGTATTCCTTCTCGGAATGAAGTTTATGTCAGAAGGTCTTCAAGCGGTTTCCGGCGATGGGCTCCGCAAAATGATCAGTGCAATAACCAACAATCGCATCATGGCCGTTTTTGTGGGATTACTGGTCACCTGCCTGGTTCAATCCAGTTCCGTTACGACCGTCATGGTGGTCGGTTTCGTAAACTCCGGCATCATGAACCTGATGCAAGCCATTGGGGTCATTCTCGGCGCCAATATTGGAACCACCATTACCGGCTGGATTTTAGTCCTTAAAATCGGAAAATTCGGTCTTCCCATACTCGGTATTGCCGCCTTTTTCTTCCTCTTTTCCAAAAAAGATCGCCTGCGCTACATCGGCATGACCATCATGGGGATCGGTATGGTCTTCTTTGGCTTGGAGTTAATGAAAAATGGATTTAAACCCATTAAAAGCATACCGGAGTTTGAAGGCTGGTTCCAAGCCTTCCACATCGCGTTCGACCAAGGCCTCTTGGTCACTTACGGAAATATTATCAAATGCGCACTTGTCGGCATGGTTCTGACCATGATTGTCCAATCCTCTTCCGCCACACTGGGCATAACCATTGGTCTGGCAGCCACCGGCGTTATTGAGTTCCCAACAGCGGCAGCTCTGGTAATGGGCGAAAATATCGGCACCACAGTCACCGCACTACTCGCCTCTATCGGAACAGGCACGAATGCCAAACGGGCCGCCTATGCCCACTTTTTCTTCAATGTACTGGGCACAACATGGTTCATTGCCCTCTTTCCCTTCGCCATCCGCGGACTCTCCCAAGTGATCGAAGCAAAAACCGGCTACAACCCTTTAACCGTCGACTTTGAACAGGTTGCCGCCTCACTCTATCCCGATCTGGCATCGGGTCCAATTCTGGCCGATATAGCAGCAAACACGGAGCCTCTAACGGATGA
>JAOZKS010000047.1:0-8272 GCA_029935255.1 Pontiella sp. | reverse complement strand
TGAACAGATCATCACCGCCGGCATCGCGCTGACACACTCTGCATTTAATATAACCAACGTAATCATCTTCCTTCCGTTTATCGGCCTACTAGCAAAATTTGTGACCAAACTTGTCCCGGAAAAAGATACCAAAGAATCGCCGCACCTCACCTACCTCGACGTGCGCATGCTTGATACGCCCTCGCTGGGCATTGTTCAATCGCAGGGTCAACTCAACTTCATGGCCGAAAGTGTCGATGGCATGATGGATCAGCTTAAAGGGTGCTTAACCACCCCTGAAACCTGCTCGAAATTTGAAAGCAAAATCTTCCACCGCGAAGAGATCCTCGACAACGTGCAGAAGGAAATCTTCCTCTTCCTCAGTCAGCTGGTTTCCGGTCAGGTTCCCCTTGAAATCACAGGGAAGGCCCACCAGCAAATGCGCATTGCCGATGAGTACGAGTCGCTCAGCGACTATGTGGCCAATGTATTGAAAGGCATCAAAAAGCTAGAGCAAAACCAAATGAAGATCGATGGTCCCGCCAAAGAAAAGTTGCTGACCCTCCATGACCGCGTTGCAGCCTATATCGTCAAGATCAACGGGCATATGAAAGATGAGAGTCAGGATCATTTAGCGTGGGCCACCACCGAAGGCGCCGCCATCGGGGAGCTGATGAAGAGCTCGCGCCGCGAGCACCTTGAGCGGCTTCAAAAAGAAGAAGTTTCGCCGCTCTTCAGCCTGGTCTACACCGACATGCTCAACTTTTACCGCCGCATGAAAGACCACGCGCTCAACATTGCCGAGGTCGTGGCAGGCGAAAAATAGGGAATGCAGAATGAAATGTGAGTCGCGATCCCCCCGCCCTCTCACGCCTCACATTTCAGGATCTTTATTTCGCCCACACTATTGATTAGTAAATCGCATGGATTTTGTTACGTTCCCCTCAATTCTCAATGGAGAGGGAACACATGATTCTGGATATTCTGTTTAAGGTCGTTGGTGGACTGGGTATTTTCCTGCTCGGCATGAAATACATGTCGGAAGGCATGCAGGCGGTGGCCGGAAGCCGGTTGCGCAAGATGATCAGCGCGGTGACGGACAACCGTATCATGGCCTGTTGCATCGGAACGCTCATTACCGGAATCGTGCAATCTAGTTCGGTAACAACCGTGATGGTCGTCGGTTTTGTGAATAGCGGATTCATGACGCTGATGCAGGCGATCGGCGTCATCCTCGGAGCCAACATCGGCACCACGGTCACCGCTTGGATCATTGCGCTCAATATCAGCAAATTCGGGTTGCCGCTACTCGGCGTGGCCGCCTTCTTCTTCCTCTTTTCAAAACGCGAACGCGTGCGCTACACGGCGATGGCCTTGCTGGGCCTGGGCATGGTCTTTTTTGGACTCACCACCATGGGAGACGCATTCAAGACGCCAGAGGTCAAGGAATACCTGACGCAAGCCTTCACCGTTATGAACGGAACCACTTATCTGGGCGTAATGAAATGCGCATTTTTCGGCATGCTGGCCACCATGATCGTACAATCCTCTTCGGCCACCATCGGGATCACGATCGTGCTGGCGCAAGGGGGAATCATCGGGTTCGATACGGCGGCGGCTCTTGTGCTGGGCCTGAACATCGGCACCACGGTCACCGCCTTCCTCGCCTCCATCGGCTCCTCTACCAACGCAAAGCGCGCGGCTTACGCACATATCATTTTCAATGTGATCGGCACACTTTGGCTGATTCCCTTTTTCTTTGCCTATGTAAAGGGGATCGATGCCATCTTCGTCCATCTTCAGGGTTTCTTCGCGAGAACACAGGAGGGATGGGACGACGTTACCGCAAAGATTGCCTTGGTGCATACGGGCTTCAACCTCATCAACACGATCATCTTCCTGCCGTTGATGAAACCGCTTGCCCATCTGGTTGAAAAGTTGGTTCCCGAAAAGAAGGTCGATGAAATCAACCGCCTCACCTACTTCGACATCCGCATGCTCGATACCCCCGCACTAGGCATTGTGCAGTCGAAGGAACAGATTCTGTTCATGGCGGAGAGCGTTGAAAAAATGGCGGGGTGGCTGGGCGAAGTGCTCACCAGCGATGAGCAACTCGACGAACTTGAAAATAAAATCTTCCACTATGAAAACATCATGGACAACGTACAGAAGGAGATCGTGGTTTTCCTCAGCGAAATGATGACCGGACAAATCCCGCACGATGTGATGGAAGAAGCGCGAAGAGAAATGCGCATGGCCGATGAGTTTGAAAGCCTCAGCGACTATCTGCTGAACGTCTTGAAAGGGCATGTCAAACTACGGACAAACCAGCTGATCCTCTCGCCGGAAGGCCGCCTTGAACTCCTTGACCTGCACAATAGGGTTGTCGAATACATCAAGATGATCAACGACGCGGAACGGAACGGAAACACGGATATTCTTGGACGGGCTCAGACCGACAGTGAAAACATTACCCGCCAAATGAAAGAATACCGTCGCTTGCACCTCTTGCGACTATCGGAAAGCAAGACCTCCCCCCTGCATAGTCTTGTATTCACCGACATGCTCAACAATTACCGCCGCATGAAAGACCATGCCCTCAATATTGCCGAAGTCATCGCGGGCGACAAGTAAGAGAACGGGAACCTGCTCATGTGCGGAATCGATGGGGCCATCGGCCCCAAAATATATTCCAAAACCACCTACCCGCATTTAACACGTTGCTCACATTTTCCTAATATTCAGGTTCTATCTTGGTCTCGTGCAAAGGGAAAAGAGAACCCATAAAGCCCGGATTTCCCGGGACTGAAAAGATGGATTCCGACGCCCTTTGCTCACATTTTAGAAACTAATCAAACAAAAGGAAAAAATGAACAAGAAAACGATATACAGCATGGCTCTCGGCATCGTGATTTCGGCACTACCGGTTCTTGCTGAAGAAACCTCAAGCCCTTCAGTCTACGATAAAATCTGGGATGCCGTTGAGTATAGCAACGACGACGCCACCGTGCTCCAGAGTCTGGCATTCACGGGACGCTTGCAGGGCGATGCCGTTTCTTTCCAGAGTGAAGACAGCTCCTATGAAGACCTTGACTGGAGACGTCTCCGCTTAGGTTTTAAAGCTAAGCTCTTCCATGATTTCACGGTGCATAGTGAAATGGATGCAAACATGAACAATGCGGATCAGGATTCATGGGACCAGTTCTACAAGCGCCTGACGGACTCCTATATCAAATGGAGTGCCTCCAAATCTCTGAGCGTCAAAGTAGGAAAGCAATCCGCCGGGTTCACCCTCGACGGGGCCACCTCGTCCAAGAAACTCATCGTACCGGAACGCAGCATCGTTGCTGAAAACCTCTGGTTCACCACGGAGTATTTCACCGGAGCCGCCGTGTACGGCGATGCCAAAGGTTGGTCCTACAAACTAGGTGGATACTCCGCCAGTGGTGAAAATGAGTTCGGGCATTTCGAAAGCGGCTATTTTGCCCTGCTGTCCGCCGGTCACAAGATTGGAGATAAAGGATCGCTTCGTCTGGACTATGTCTACAACGATCCCGACTACACCTCAACGTACAAGGTTGGCAGCAAACCACTCGAACATATAGCCTCTCTTGTTTACAAACAGATGCTGAGCGAAAAACTGGGGATATGGGCCGACATTGCAGGGGGAAAGGGTCTTTCAAATGCGAGCGACCTAGCGGGTGTTGACATCATGCCCTTCTACAACTTTACCGACAGCCTCCAACTCGTTCTTCAGTACGCAGGTGTCACCAGCCTCGATAACAAGGCTGATGTGAGAATGTCGCGCTATGCCAACAAAAACGCCGGAAAAAAAGTAGAAACCGCGCACAACTTCCTACTCGGCTTCAACTGGTACCTCTACGGCCACAAGCTAAAGTGGCAGAATGCCGTCGAATACAACTATGGTGAAAATCTCGCGGGAGTTGACGACGATGACTACAACGGATACGGCGTAACCTCCGCCCTCCGCCTCAGCTGGTAAGCGTTTTACAAGCCGACTTTTACAGGCGTCCAACCGGGCGCCTTTTTTGTGGTTCGCCTCCCCGCCCCGCGAACCGTTTTCCTTCGCTGCGCTCAGGTGAAACGTGGCTACACCCGCCAAACGACGTGTCGCACCCCGAGAATCGGGTCATAAACCTTAATGGAACTTAAGATGTTGCCTATTCCCTCCCCACCACCTATGCAGTATCTATCGATCATTCATAACCCGCAGAGAAGTGAGGAAGATAATGACTGAAAAGAAAAAATCGCCGTATCACCACCTATTCCGTGTGTTGCATTGGGTCCTCGCACTCACGATGCCGCTTTTGATCTACACCGGCATCGGCCTCCATTCCGTCGCGCGTCCCGACTGGTCGCTGATCAACGCCTACGTATCCTGGTTCCCCGGCGGACAAATCATGTTCTGGCACCTCCTCGGCGCACTGTGCTTTGTTCCCGCAGTTCTTATTTCGAGCGTGATTTTCCTGAAGCGCTACCAAGCCAACTCGGTTTGGACATGGCGTTGGGTGGCCAACTTTCTTTTGGTGATTGGAGCGGTCGTTTCCTTCATCACCGCATTCGGCCTGCTCTACAACACACCAAACGGCCTCTATCAGGTTTCCCGCTTCATCCACTCCGTCAGCGGCCTGGCAATCCTCCCGCTTGCCTTCCTTGTTCACGTGGTTCTTGCCCTCACGATTCATATCAAAGTGCTGCCCTTCGTGTTCTTCCCGTTCCGCCACGCCAAATGGTCAACCCTCGTCTGGATTCCGATTATCGGCGTGGTGACCACCCTGCTTCTGCTGCAACTCCCCGCAAAAAAAACCAGCGGCCACTTCCTTAATGCAGAAAAAGTTGCAGCGGTTGGCGAAGGTATGCCAGCGGTTCAGGCCTTGGATTGGTCGGAGGCCAAACCCTTGAAAACCCATCTGGTCAACGGAGTGGGCTTCGACAAAGGGGTCAGCAAACTTGAACTACGCGCCAAGTACGATGAAACCTATCTCTACGTCCGCGCCATCTGGACCGACTCCACCGAAAACACCGATTACTGGCCGGTCAAGCGCACCGCCGAGGGCTGGGAATATATGCAATCCTCCGTAGCCGACGAGCAGTCGATGTATGAAGACAAATTCGCCATGATCTTCCCCATCGAAGAAGACCCTCTCTTCAACAAATTCGGTTGCGCCACCTCCTGCCACCAAAGCTCCGACACCGAGCGCTTCCCGTATGGATACAAGGCCTCCAAAGAGCCCTTCGATGTCTGGCACTGGAAATCCTCCCGTAGCGGAGCGGTCGGTTTTATGGATGACAAATACTGGCACACCGCCGACATGGAACGCAAAGATGTCGGTCGATACGGCGACGGCGGACAACCCGGCCCCTACACAAAAAACATCACCAAAGACCACACACGGCCGCTGTATCTTCCCAAAGACGACAGCTACGTCATCAACAAAGGCGGCGCATTGCTGCGCGAAGGTGCCGTTGAATATACCGAGGAACTCGCCGCCGACATTCCCGTCGGCACACTGATCCCCGGCGTGGTCGTAAGCCCCTTCACCGGCGACCGCGGCGATGTCCACTGCATCTCCGAGTTCAACGAGAAGGGCCATACCCTCTGGATACGCCGCAAGCTCAACACCGGAAACAAGGATGACGTTGTCTTCGTTCCCGGCGAATCCGTGGCCTTTGCCGCATCCGCCTTCGACCATGCCGCCAAACGCCATGCCTACCACATGACCCCCTACAGACTAAGGCTGAAAAAGTGAGCGGCTTCGGTGGTTTTCTGGGCAAAGCGAAGGACTTTCTGGGTCTTTCCGGCGGAGGTGAAACCACAATAGGCAAACACACCGCCCTTTCCATCCGAAAAGGAAAAGGAACCGCCGTCAAGGATTTCCACTGGCTGGATAAAAATATTCCCTGCCAAGAGGCCTGCCCGGCATCGACCGACATTCCCAGCTACCTCGCCGCCATTCACGACGGCGAATACGACAAGGCCTACCGCATCAACCTGCGCGACAACGTCTTTCCCGCCGTACTCGGCCGGGTCTGCTCACGCCCCTGCGAATCCGCCTGCCGCCACGGGTGGGACGGTCTCGGCGAACCGGTTTCCATCTGCTTCTCCAAACGCTCCGCCGCCGATTTTAAAAAGCAGGATCTCGTGATCATGGAGCCCTGGTTTGACTCCAGCGGGAAAAGCATCGCCATCGTCGGGGCCGGCCCGGCCGGCTTGGCGGCGGCACGCGACCTCGCCCTCTTCGGCCACACCGTTACAATCTATGAAAAGCACAACAAACCCGGCGGAATGATGAACCAAGGCATCCCCGCCTTCCGCCTTCCGCGCAACATCATCGAACGCGAAATCGAGCAGATCACCGCGCTCGGCGTTGAAATCGTTTGCAATGCGGATGTGGGCAATACCCTCCCGCTCACGGAACTCGCCGAAAAGAACGATGCGGTAATCCTCGCCGCCGGAACATTGGATCCCAATATGCTGGATCTGCCCGGCAAGGAACTCGAAGGCATCCGGCACGGCCTCGACTTCCTGCTGGAGGTGAACGAAACCCACACCGCTAAAGTCGGTGAACGCGTGATTGTGATCGGCGGCGGATTCACCGCCATGGACTGCGCCCGCACCGCGCGACGTCTTGGAGCCACCACCGTCCAGCTTGATGAAGAACTGCACGGCAAGGCGCTCCCCGGCTCCATTCTCCGTATCCCGAAAGAGCAGGTGAATGTCTGGTATCGCCGGTCCGTCGATGAAATGCCGGTTACCCCCGGCGAACTCGACGAACTCGAAAACGAACACATTCCCCTTGAATGCATGGTCAGCCCGAAAGCCTACATCGGCAAAGACGGCCATGTGACCGCCATGCAGTTTATCCGCACCGAAATGGGCGAACCCGATGAAACCGGGCGGCGGAAACCCATCGAGGTTGCGGGGAGCGAGTTTGAAATCGAGGTCGATACCGTGCTACTGGCGACCAGCCAATTCCCCGACACCTCATGGCTGGGCGAAATCCCCGACGCGGCGAAGGAAAAACTATTCAAGGCCGGCGACTTTGCCGACCATGCCAGCTCGCTCATCGAAGCCATTGCCCATGCCAAGACGTGCGCCCGTTCCGTAGACACCTTCCTCATGGGTTCGGAGCGCCTTTCCGACCATGTGACCGTCGAGGACATAAAAAAGACAGGCCGCAAGCGCGATATGGATTTGATCGAGCAGCAGGAAATGCCGACCGCTCCCCTCACCCACCGCGACCTCCCCACCGAGGTGGAACAGGGCTATTGCGATAAACGTTCCTCCAGCGAGGCACAACGGTGCTATCGCTGCCACTACAAGTTCGAAATCGACCAGAACAAATGCATCCTGTGCGATGTCTGCATCAAAGCCCGGGCGCGGCCCGAGTGCATTCTGCAACTCAAGGAATTGCACTACGACGATGACGGGCGCGTGGTTTCGTGGGACATTGCCGAAACAACCAGCGACATTAATTTGATCTGGATCAATCAGGAGGAGTGCATCCGTTGCAACGCCTGCCTGGAGGTCTGCCCTGCGTATGCCATCACCCTCCAAAAGGTCTCGCTCGCGACAGCCCCTATTTGATACGAAGAACCCCATGCACCTGCTCATCATCGAAGACAACCACCGGATCGCAACAAGCCTTGAACGCGGCCTGACCGAATCCGGCCATACGGTACAGACCGCTGATCGAGGCAAAGCCGCCTTGAACATCATGAAGGAACAGGCGATTGACCTGGCCGTACTCGATTTGGGACTGCCGGACATGGATGGGCTTGAACTACTACCTGAACTCCGCAAATTAAACCCGGCCCTTCCCGTCCTTATTCTGACCGCCCGAGGGGAAATCGAGGATCGCGTCTCCGGACTCGATGCCGGAGCCGACGACTACCTCGCAAAACCATTCGCCTTTTCCGAGCTCGTGGCCCGCATCCGGGCGTTGGAACGACGGGGCACACAACGAACCCCCGATCAAATCACGATTGAAGACCTCGCGGTCAACCCCGTCCAGCGAACAGCCATACGTGCCGGTTCCGGCATTGACCTCACCCCTCGGGAATTCGACTTGCTGGTCTTCCTCTCGCAACATATCGGCAAACCGGTCTCGCGCGAAATGATTGCGCGCGAGGTCTGGAGCATTACCTCCCTCGCCGTGCCTTTCGATAATATTATCGATGTGCATATTTCCAACCTCCGGAAAAAGATTGATGCGGGGTTTGATGTGAAACTGATCCACACCGTGCGTGGGGTCGGCTTTGTCTTGGGAGA
>JAOZKS010000289.1 GCA_029935255.1 Pontiella sp. | reverse complement strand
GGAACGGAGCGTCCGGGGATCGGGAAGTTTTCCAGCGCCCGGGCGGTGTGGATGCCATACGGAGCATCGGCGGGGATTTCCTTTTCACCCAGGAAATCGGTTTCCGTACGCATCTTCATTTGGTTTTGCTCAGCATGGCTTTAACGGAAATACCGCGGACGCGACCGAGGCGGCCCGTGAGAGCGCCAAGCTGATCGGTGGTTGCATCGACCACGAGCGTGATGGCGGAACAGTTGCGTTCGGGGCACGGCACACCGGTGCGTACTAGAATAATATCGCCGAATTCAGACAAAAGCGTGTTGATGTTCGCGGCATCTCTTTCGCGGTTTTCGATAATCAGGCCAACAAAGCCTAGACGTTTTTCCATGATCTCCTCCGTTCCGGTCACCGAAACCTTCAGATTGCTTTTAAGGATCCCTTGAAACCAGCCGCAGCCCATCTCTCAGGAAAAACAGCACCGTACTTAAATGCGTATGGATGGCAAGGGTTATCTCTCTATTCGCCATCAATGGCCGAGGCCAAAACCCCTTTGATCTGGCGCTTGCGCGTTTCAATGCTTTCGCAAAGTTTAAACTGAATCTTTGCGCGATGGAGGTTTTGCTCGGGCGACTTCACCTTAAAATAGACGTTGCCGGCGAGGTGGTCCTGAAAGAAGCGCAGACCGAGTTCAAAGGTGATTAGACGGATGGAATCGTAGAGGTATTTCTTGTCGTTCTCGGTGAGGAACCCCTTGGCATAGGCAATATAGCCTCGAACAAAGGCCTCGCAAAGATCGAGATCGAAGGAAACCTTTCCAATATCCTTGGTCTCCTCCCCTTCGCGGTTGCAAAGCGAACGGAGGGCATCGCCGAAGTCGTAGTGGATCAATCCGGGTTTTGCGGTATCGAGATCAATGATGGAGGTGCCCTTTCCGGTGTCGTCGTCAATCATGATGTTGCTGACTTTGGGGTCGCCATGAATGAGACGCGTTTCGAGTTCTCCTGCGGCTAGAGCATTTTCCAGTACGTAGGCAAATTCACGACGCTCTTCGACAAATTTGACGAGGGTTCGCACCTCCATTGAATCCTTGATCAATTCCTGCGCGGAGGGGGTTTGGATCACCTCGTCGTATTGCGCCAGATAGCTCGGGGTTTCGTGGAATCCCGGCAATGTATCGCGCAGGCTCAAGGGATTCATGGTGGAGATGACGCGATGGAATTGACCGAGCACCGTGCCGACTTCCCGGGCGTGCTCGGCTCCCTGAGCAATTTCGTAGGAGGAGGCCGAGGCAATCAGGGTGAGCGCCCGCCAGAACCCGCCGTCTTTATCGATGAAATAGTCCTGTCCGTTGCGGCACGGCACAATGCGGGGCAGTTGCCAGATACGATCCGCAATGTCATTTTCGGCCTGCAGTTGCTTGTGGTAGTGATTGGTCAGGATGCTCAGATTTTCCATGATCCAATCCGGCCGGGAAAACACATGCCCGTTGACACGTTGGATAATGATGCGCTCTTCAGAAAAATGGGTTCGAAAAACGGCGAGATAGGTATCGTTCACATTCCCGCTGCCGGTAGGTTGCATACTCGCCAACTGCCCGGCCACATCGAATTGTTCCGCAATCTTAACTGGTTTCATGGCGCCCCTTTCAAATTCATGAAAAAACAGCTTTCAGGAATACTTATTTTGAGGCGGTTGTACAAAAGAATAATACCCATTTAATCCTTGCGGGGCTTGGTCGCGATCCGTATATTCCGCCGCTTAATCAATCGGATGTTCCGGTTGGAAGCGAAGGCCGCCTGTCCTCGGGTGTGTCAAAGCGGATTGTTTATACGAGTTAAACTATAAGGAGAGGAACAAATGACGGAGTCATTCACTAAAACCGTTGGCGTACGCGACTTGCTCGATGCAGGCCTGCATTTCGGTCACCAGACCAAACGTTGGAATCCCAAAATGAAGCGCTTTATCCATGGTGCTAAAAACGGGATCTACATCATCGATCTGAACAAAACCCTTTCACAGCTCGAGCTGGCAAAAACCTTCGTGAACGATGTGGTGTTGCGCGGCGAAAAGATTCTGTTCGTGGGCACCAAGAAGCAAGCCCGCGAAGTTTTCAAGAATACCGCCGAAGGTCTGGAGCAACCCTTCGTGATCCACCGTTGGTTGGGGGGTATGCTCACCAACAATAAAACCATCCGCTCTTCCGTTGCCCGCATGCGTGAACTCCAGAAAATGGAAAACGATGGCTCCATGGAAAAGTTGCTGAAGAAAGAAATCTCCGTGCTTCGCCGCGAAAAAACCAAACTTGAGCGCAACCTAACCGGTATCGCCAACATGGAAAAGAAGCCGGGGGCTCTGTTTGTTGTGGATCAAAACCGCGAAAAGCTGGCCATTGCCGAAGCACACCGTCTTAACATTCCGATTATTGCCCTGGTCGATACCAACGCCAACCCGGACGAAATCGACTATCCAATTCCCGGCAACGACGACTCGCTCCGTTCCATCGGCCTAATTCTCGAAGTGCTCGGCGAAACCATCAAAGAAGCACACGAGATCTACACCGCCAAAGCGAAAGCCGAGAAGGAAGCCCGCGAAAAGGTTGAAGCCGAAGAACGCGAAAAGGCAAAAATCGCCCGCGAAGAGCGCCAGAAGAAGGAAGCCGAAGAAAAGAAGAAGCGCGAAGACGTGCTGAAGAAAATCAAAGAGCAGAAGAAGAAAGCCGACACCAAGAAAAAAGCTGAAGCCGCTGCCGCTGCGAAAGCAGAAAAAGCCAAAGCAGCAGCTGCCGCCAAAGAAGAAGCCAAGGCAGAAAAGGTGAAGGAAGAGGCTCCTGCTAAAGAAAAAGCACCCAAAGCCGAAGAAACCGCTCCGGAAGCCAAGGCAGAAGAGGCTCCCGTTGTTGAAGAGGTGAAGGAAAAAGCTCCCGCTAAAGAAAAGAAAGCGCCTAAAGCCGAAAAAGCTCCTGCTGAAGAGGCTCCCGTTGTTGAAGAGGTGAAGGAAGAAGCTCCCGCTAAAGAAAAGAAAGCGCCTAAAGCCGAAGAAGCTCCTGCTGAAAAGGGTGCTCCGGAAGCCAAGGCAGAAGAGGCTCCCGTTGTTGAAGAGGTGAAGGAAGAAGCACCGGCTGGCGAAGAAGTTTCCGAAGATAAAAAAGAAGCATAATTTAGAGAGGATTTGACCCAATGGCTATTACAGCAAGCATGGTAAAGGAACTGCGCGATGCCACCAGCGTCGGCATGATGGATTGCAAGAAAGCACTTCAGGAAACCGATGGCGACTTTGATGCCGCCGTGAAAATCCTGCGTGAGCGCGGAGCGGCCGTTGCGGCCAAGCGTGCCGGCAAAGAAGCCAAGGAAGGCAACGTTGCCGCAAAGGTTGCGGACGATGCCCAAAGCGCGGCGCTGATCGAAGTCAACTGCGAGACCGACTTCGTGACCCGTAACGACGACTTCCAAGCCTTTGTTGCCGAGTTGCGCGACGAAGCTCTTAACTATGAAACCGACCAGATGGCCGAAGGCGTTGCCGATAAAATCACCGAAAAGATTTCATCCATCGGTGAAAAGATTCAGTTGCGCCGCAACACCAAGTGGACGGTTGAAGGCACAGGCTCTATCACCTCCTACATCCATATGGGTGGGAAAGTGGGGGTCCTGATTGAACTCGGCTACGAAAATGCCGACACCATCAACAACCCGGTATTCAGAGA
>JAOZKS010000046.1 GCA_029935255.1 Pontiella sp. | reverse complement strand
AAGCCTATCGTTGGTTTGCAACGGGTTACGTCAGGTAACAAGAAACTTGGGTTAAGTTAGGTTTTGGTGCATAGCTCTTTAAATGAAAAAAATAGGAGCTATGAAAAAACACAGAAGAAAACACACGGCAGAGTTTAAGGCGCGAATCGCGCGGGAGGCGATCAGGGGCATTGATAGCATCAACGAGATTGCTGCGAAGTACGAGGTGCATCCCGTACAGGTCGGCAACTGGAAAAAGGAACTCCTCGACCGGGTTCCCGAATACTCCAAAACAAATAAAAACCCTGCTATCATTAATGATAACAGGGTTTAAAAATGGCTCCTGCGGTAGGACTCGAACCTACAACCAAGTGATTAACAGTCACCTACTCTACCATTGAGCTACGCAGGAATGTTCAAAAGAAGCTGAAAAGGTACACGAATATTCCGGGAAGTCAACACCCCGAACCCCACTTTTCCCATGCTTTTTTCTCCCGGAAGGAACCGACCGGCCCATGCTGAAAAACCCGTGAAAACACAGGCCGATTCACCCCATTTCCTGTCGCCCGGAAATTGCGCGGGAAAGCGTGGAGGCATCCGAATATTCGATCGCACTTCCCGCCGGAAGGCCAAAGGCAATCCGGCTGACTTTCACCTGTCGCGGTGTCAGGATTTCCTTTAGATAACTCGCCGTTGCATCACTCTCCACATCGGTGCCCAGCGCAATGAGCACTTCACGGATCCCCTCGTCGGCAATGCGCCCTAAAAGCTTATCCACCCGAAGATCTGCCGCCCCAGTGCCCTGCATTGGAGAAAGTTTTCCCATGAGGGCATGGTAGCGACCTTGGAACCCGCCGGATTGCTCGATTTTCATGATGTCTCCGGGCGTTTCCACCACGCAGAGGATTTGTGCATCGAGGCGGGGTTTGATGCAAAGCTCGCAGGGGTTCTCTTCGGCAAGCGTAACACCGCCGCAACGCTCGCAACAGGCCACGGCATCATCGGCTTCGAGCAATGCGTGAGACAGCAAGCGCATCAGTCCTTTTCGATCCTGAACCAGCGTCATCGCCATGCGCTCGGCCGTTCGCCGTCCAATGCCGGGAAGACGGCCAAGTGCTGCCACTAGATTATCGAGAGGAATAAGATGGTTCATGAAGAACTAGGGGTTGGATTAATGAATTACGGTTTCCCTAAAACGGGAGGTCCATTCCGGCGGGCAATCCCATCCCGCTGGTCAGTTTACTCATTTCCGTGCTCATGGTTTCCTGAGCGGAGTTAAGCACGCCATCGACGGCGACCAAGACGAGGTCCTCAAGCATTTCCACATCGCTCGGGTCGACCGCATCTGGATTAATTTTAATGCTCTTGATTTTCATGTCGCAGGTCGCCACAGCCGTCACCATTCCGCCGCCTGCCGAGAATTGCACTTCCGTCTTGGCCAGTTCCTTCTGCTTCTTCTTCATGTTTTTTTGAAGATCGCCCGCCTGCTTCATCATTTTCATCATGTTCATGTTTTTTTTAGTCCTTGGTGCTTAGTGCCTAGTGTCTGTGCTTATTCTCGTATATCGGAAATTTCGCCATTAAAGGCTTCCACAACGGTTTTAACAACGGGATTCGCGTACCATTTCATCAACCCGGTCAGCTCTTGGGTTGAATCCGCACTAGTGGCGGAAACCACGTGGTCGGACGGTAGAGGCCGTTGGTCATCGCGCTTGAGCGGTTCGAATGAAACGGCCAATAATCGGCCCACATGCTTTTCCACTGCTCGCGCCAAGGCCAGTTTGGTGCGGGAATTATTGAACCGTTCCATTTCGCCGGAAAATTCGGGATCAATGCCTACGGCCAGATGGGTGGCATCGGTGCGTAGCGGGGCCGTGTCCAGAAAGTAGCGCCGGGAGAGCGGGTCGGCTTTGGAAACATGCTCAATTACATCGTGCCAGACGTTCAGAAGAAGCTCTACCTCGTTAGGGGCTGGCTTTTTTTTTTGCGGATCGACGGAGTAGCCCTGCTCTGGAGTTTCGGCTATTACACCGGGGGCAACGCCGGATTTAAAGTTTTTTTTTAGCTCGGCCACCTGCTTGAGCAGTTCGTTGAGTGTTGCGGTTTCAGCCGCCCGCGAACAACGGATCAGGCCGGTTTCGAGGAGTGTTTTCTTCGAAAGCGCGTAGCGCATGCGGCCATCGGTTTCAACCAACGCGTCGATGATACGAAGCACCCGTCCCGCCTCGATTTCCTGCGCGAGTTCTTCATAGAATTTCATCTGCGTATCCGGGAGTTCCAATGCGGAGGAGCCTTTCCCGGCGTACAGCACCACGAGCAGGTTGCGGACGTGTTCCATCAGCTCCATGACCACGCGTTGGAGGTCTTTCCCCGACCGATCCATCTCGGCAACAATATTGATAATTCCGGGAACATCCGATTTCAGAATCGCGACCGTTAGGTTTTCAAGCACGTGGCGGGAAACCAGACCGAATACCGCCAGGACATCGTCCTCTTCGATGTCCTTGCCTCGGAAAGAAATAATTTGGTCGAGCGCGGATTCAGCATCGCGGAGCCCGCCTTCGGCGCCGCGGGCAATCGCCAGCAAAGCATCCTCGGAAATGGTGACCCCCTCTTCATCGCACCCCTTGCGAAGGCGATCAAAGATGTCCTGAACCGAAATCCGCCGGAGATCGAAGCGCTGGCAGCGCGACAGAATGGTGGGAAGCACTTTGTGAACGTCGGTGGTGGCAAAGATAAATTTAACGTGCGCGGGCGGCTCTTCGAGTGTTTTGAGCAGGGCATTGAAGGCCTGCGTCGAGAGCATGTGCACTTCGTCGATGATATAGATTTTAAATTTACTGCGGGTCGGGGAATAGCGGGCGTTGTCGCGGAGTTCACGGACTTGGTCAACGCCGTTGTTCGACGCTCCATCGATTTCAATCACATCGAGGTTGTTGCCTGCCATGACTTCCTTGCAGGAGTCGCATTCGTCGCACGGATAAGGAGTGGGGCCCTTTTCGCAGTTGAGTGCCTTGGCCAGAATGCGGGCGGAGGTGGTCTTTCCGATGCCGCGCGAACCAATGAAGATGTAGGCGTGGGCCACCCGTCCGCTTTCGATCGCATTCGTCAGCGTTTTGGTGACGTGCTCCTGCCCGACGACATCAGCAAACTGCTGCGGGCGCCATTTTCGTGCTAATACTTCGTATGCCATTTCGATTTTAGAATTTTGATTTTCAATTTTAGAATTTCCTTTTCCAATTCCTTGGAAAAGGTGCCGTGCACCCCTATCCGATATTCAGTCGAACAGCAAAAAATGGTTTCCCGCTCCACTCCGGACATTCAAACACCCGAACAAACAAAGTTTACCGCTGCTGCCTTCCGACCCTGACGGGGTTCGCCCGCATTCGTCATCTGAAAACCATCGCTTCAACACGTTTCACCAAAACTTACTGCCGCCTTCCTGCCTCGTAGGGGAATTCAATCCTGCTATAGCGGGTTGCAGGTTACAGGCGACCGCTGACCGCCCATCTAGCACAGCGGAAATGAACATACCCAAGCCGCCCGACTCAGGCAAGCCTTGCAGAACGGAATCTAATTTTCCAAGGCCGGGAACACCGTAAACGTCAGATAACGGAATGAATCCACATAGATGGATTCTGATTCATATTCTTTGAGAATCCCCAGACGCTTCTTGCGGCCCACCACAACCACCGGACGGCGGCCGCGAGTTTCCATGAGCTGAACGAAGTCATCATCATCAAGATATCGACCGGCCGCTTCAGGATAGGCGAGTCCATAATCGAGCTCACCTTTGCTACGCAACAGGTATATGTCATCGCGCTTGAAGATGAAACAGAGCGCATGAACCGTACGGCTGTCGCCCGCAAGGATTGCGTTTTCGGGCAAATGGATCTCGTTGGACAGCAGAAAGGCTTCGATGCCGGAAGAGACGGACCCACGACTCGGCACGCCGAACTGCATGCCGACCATCAACACGGCCGTGGCGATTCCAAACATGGGAAGTCGCCATTCGCGGCTGACCCTTTTTATCGCGACCCAATAAAGTACGGCACTTGTTCCCAACGTGGCAATCACGATGAAAAACTTGCCGAGTTCGCCTTCCCGATAAATCTTGGCCTCCTCAATCGGAAGCAGGCCGGTAAGAACCAATCCGATGAATGCGATGGCCGTGAGGGAAAAGAAAATCCACATCCCCACCCGAACCGGCTTGTCGCGCTGGCGATCAAACAGCTCCAGCAACCCGATGGAGAGCAAAATGGCCAGTGCCGGGAAGCAAGGAAGAATATAGGTGGGTAGCTTCCCAGACGAGAGCGAGAAAAAGAGAAATGGAGCCAGCAGCCAGATCAGGGCATAGCGAACCAAGGGTTCACCCAGCCGCTCTTTGATCGGCCGAAACAGAGCCATCGGCGATAGAAGTGCCCACGGCATGGCTCCGATGATCAATACCGGAATAAAAAACCAAATGGGCTCGGAATGTTGCGCTTCGCCTTTCGCGGTAAAGCGATGAATGTGTTCTTCCCAGAAAAAATAGTTCCAGAAATCAGCTTCGCGCAACGCAATCATGATGCACCACGGCAAGGCTGTTGCGAGAATTCCGAGGATTGGAATCCACGGCAGGGTAAAAAGCCGTTTCCATTGTTTCTGCCACAGGAGGAACGGAACAATGACCAACACGGGAACCGCGAACGCCAGAAAGCCCTTCACGAGAAAGGCGCACCCGGCAAAGATTCCCACCCCCACCAGATATCCCGCCCGGCGGCCAGCAGAGGGCTCGGTTGCGGCCGCGTAGAAGGCGCAGAGGCACAGGGTGATGAATCCGGAAACCATGCTGTCGAGCGTACTGAACGTACCAATACCCTGCACCATCACCGAGGTGAGATAAATCAGCGTCGCCAGCGCTGCCGTGCGCTCATCCCGCTTGTGGAGAACCAACAGGAAGAGCGCCCATGCCGCAAGACCCACGCTCGCCGCCGATGCAAACCGCACACCAAAATGGGTTTCGCCGAACACGCGCATGGAGCCTGCATTCAAAACATGCCCGAGAACTGGCTTTTCAAAGTAACGCAGGCCGTTGAGACGCGGAACGATGTAGTCGCCCGACACATTCATTTCTCGCGCGATTTCACCATAGCGCATTTCATCCGGGGTCACCAAGGAGCGCCCGCCCAATGGAAGCAGATAGAGAAATAGATAGAGGAGAATCAACCCGACCACGGTTTTTTTCATACAGGAACTCCTGATTAGTTCGCCCGACGCAAAAGGATAAAGCCACCGATCTGGCCACAGACAATGGGGATCCAGGGGATCAACCATGGATAGAACTCCGGACGGTTGTCGAGGGTATCCGATATAATGATGAAAAGATAATAGACGAACACGATGCCCAAGCTCATTACCATACCGATCGACGACTCCTTGCGGTGCGACTGAATGCCGAGGGGAATGGCGATGAGCACGAAGGTGAACGCCCCCATGGCTAGGCAGATTTTTTGATGGGCATCGACGAGATAGCGGCAACGCTCGACTTCCTGATCGCGGGGAGTCATCCCATGGAACTCGGCCCGGAAGTTACGGATCTTA
Organism: Pontiella sp.; assembly: GCA_029935255.1. GTDB lineage: Bacteria > Verrucomicrobiota > Kiritimatiellia > Kiritimatiellales > Pontiellaceae > Pontiella. The sequence continues at coordinate 6,209 of JAOZKS010000046.1, read as the reverse complement.
TAGAACAGCTCAAAAATATTCATATTCTTGCGGCTCTTACTGACCTGTCCATCGCCAATCAGTTCATTAAAGTTGATCCGGATCGGATAGTTGCGCGCATTGACATAGCGGGTCTTGGCAGCATCGTCCGGATATTCCGCATCGGGGATTTCGATTCGGACATCGTAGAGATCAATCTTGAGTTCCGACGTTTCTTTGTCGGCCGTCATAATTCCGCTGTCGGCACGGATGCTTCCGGTCACCTTGCTGGTTTCGCGGTCGACTTCGTATACCACCAGATCACGTACCCGGTTCTTATTTTTCTTACCGACGTAAATCATGTAGCCCGGAAAATCGCGGATAAAACGCCCCTCCTCCAACAGCTTGATGGGATCCTCCACACCCATGCTCTTGAGCAGCTTCTTGGTCTCATAGGTTGAGGCCGGATAAAGAATGCAGTTGATGTAGAGGCAGATGCCGACCAGCCCGAGCGCGATCAGGAGGACCGGCGATACAATCTGCCTCATGCTCAACCCACTGCTTTTCATCGCACTGACTTCGCTATCGGCCGACAGGCGGCCGAATAGCAATAGCGTTGCAAACAGCGCACTGATCGGGATCGTGAAAGCTAGGGAATAGGGAATATTATAGAGGAAAAAGCGCCCCACGATTCCGATGGAAATACCGCGCGCCATGATATCGATGGCCTTGTAGATGGCACCGATACTAAAGGCAAAGGTAATCAACAGCATCGCCATCGCGAAGACGATCAGATAGTCCTTCACTAAATATTTATTGAGTATGCGCAAAATCGATCTCCCAGCGAAAAGGACAATGTACTGTCGAAGCCCCCACAGCTCAAGTTAAGAGGCAATCGAGTTGCAGTCTTTTGTAAATATGGTTTAAACTGTTCCGCAAACGAAAAGACCCCACAGTGACGCTGCTAAAACAACTAAAACAGTCCGAGGCTATAGGCATTCCGAATCCATTCCCTAACCTCTAAAAAAAGATTCCATGAATAGTACATCTGCAATAAAGGTCGAGACTCAGGATGAAGGTCACTTACGGGTTAATACAGCCTTTGCCACACTATTGCGCCACAATAAAATCGAAACGGCCTCAGATTTATGGGATCTGGAAAGCGAACCCGTCAAGAACGCCGTAAGAACACGCGGTACCGGGCGTACCTTTCTGAAAGATCCAACCGGCGGCAAGGATATTGAAGTCTACATCAAACGCTACTTGAAGCCATCGCTTAAAGACCGCATTAAATGCGCAACCTCCTTCAAACCGATTTTCCCAGACGGCGCACTCCATGAGTGGCGGGCACTATGCCGGTTCCACGAACTGGGTCTCAAAACCATGGTTCCCATGGCTGTAGCCGACTGCGGACAGCACCGCACCTGCAATCTAACACTCGGGATCACCGACTATATCCGTGCATCGGATCTATTTGCGGGTGAGTTGAAAAATCAACCCGAACGTCGGCTTAGAATTATTAAGAAAATCGCCGAGCTACTGGGAGAAATGCATTTGGCGGGATTGGCGCACCAAGATTTCTATCTGGTTCATCTGTTTATCAAGCCACAGGAGAACGATGCGCTTTACCTGATTGATCTCCAGCGCACCATCATGCAGAAAAAACTTTCCAGACGTTGGAAAATAAAAGACCTCGCACAAATCTACTTTGCATTGACACCGCATATGAAACCGGAGGACTTCGGCTTATTTCAAGAGACCTACGGCAGATATTTTCCATCAACAGCTTCCACAGAACCGTGTTGGAAAACCGTAGTTGAAAAAGCCAAGAGGATAGAAATGCATACTCGGAAACGAAATCTATAGCCCTTGACAGGGGGACATTGGATCAACCTAATACACACTGAATTCAACAGATGAACGCCTTATGATGTCATACGATAAATCAACCCCACTAATCGCCCTACACATTCCAAAATGTGCAGGACAGAGTTTTCAGGCCGTGATGAGAGCATGGTTTGGCAAAAACCTGGAAACACACTATTATGGTGAATCGAAGCAGCGAATGCCCAAAAAGATCCGCACGCGAAAACTTTTCTCAAACCAATACCGCTCTGGGCTGTGTATATACGGACACTTCAATAACGACAGGAGATTTGGAGTGCAGGACTACTATCCCGACATTAATCAGTTCATTACAGTCATAAGAGATCCGCTGGAAACGGCGGCATCTTCATACTATTACTGCCGGAAGGTTGGAGGGAAACTGGCAGATCAATCACGCGTACCGAAGGAGGATATTAATACATACCTTAAAACAGCAAAGTCCGATATCCTGTCCCACCTTCCCTTCGAGTTTACATGGAAGAACCATGAGGAGATTCTGAGCACTAAATTCATCCACGTCGGATTAACCGAGGAGCTGGATGCCACTATCGAGGCGATTGCGCATAAACTAGGATTCGAACCCATCCCCGTAGAAACGCTTAATCAGACGAAGCGCGACCAAACCATCGCAGATGAAACCAGGCAGATATTCATCGACAACCATCCCCTTGAATACGCCATCTACAACTTTGCAAAGGAGAATTTCAGCAAAACAAAATAAAATATCTAAACCCAACCTCCTCAATACTCATATTTGAGAAGTTCAATCTCTTCACTAAATATTTTGGCAATTCTGTTTCGCTGGTCTTTATTGAGCATATCACGATAATTTTGTTTATCTTTTCTATGTCCTGACTTTGTATGAGGAAGCTCCAAAGGTGCAGGAATGCCCAGCTGCACGCGAATGGTTTCCAGTTCTTCAGAAAGACTCTCAAATCGACAGACCTTATCCACGGCAATCATTCCATCGATTGTATACAGCCCAAACCCCTTCTGTTTGAGTGCAGAAATGGCATCCGATTCTATAAACTCTGAAATCGAAGGCCGCGGCTCCGATTGGCAACGCCAATAATACATTGAGATGAATCGGTCCAAAGGGTTTCTCTCCAAGCAAAACTTATAATAGTTATCCCATATATGCTTGCTGACATGCCCCTTTACTTTTCTCGCAGAAATATGATTATTAAACCTTTTCTTCTTTTTTCCACGCAACAGCAAGTCAGCAATGCCTCGGCTGTTATAACTCCAAAAGGGTGCTAAATAATTCTGGGCTCCTCGAAACCCCAAATCCTGTCTTATCTTTTCGTCCTGTGGAGTAAGTGGTGTAATGACATCGTCAGGTCCTAAGAATTTGGACAATGCAATCTCGACCGAAGTCCCGGCCGTCTTCGCCGTTTTAATAAAGATAAACTTATATTTATGTGAAATAATCATATTTTATTAACCTCCTCAACAGCATCCCACACTTCTTCCAGAAGAATTTCATCCATGCAAGACACTGGTAATGGGCATTTCTGGTACCTACAAGGGTTGCACTCGTGATCATGAAAAATATTAATTCTTCTTGAGGAACTGACCGGGGGAACCCACCGTGAAAAATCAGCCGGACCATAAAAAGCGACCACGGGCAGTCCCACAGCAGTCCCAATGAAAGTAGGGCCAGAATCGGGTCCAACCATGAAAGCGGCCTGCCGGATTATTTCCGCACTTTCGCCCAGATTTGTTTTTCCGGCAAGAACATGAACCCAACTTCCTAGCTTATGCTTAAGGGGTTCGATCATGGGCCGTTCGGCCTTTCCTCCGATGAGTACGACCGAGTACCCCCACTTAGCATGTATTCTCTTAAAAAGTTCACAAAACCGATCTTCTGACCAATTCTTAGACTCGCGCTTGGAATACGGGGCGGAGACAACATACGTCCCATGGGAGAGCCCTAAATTTCGTAGTATACGGTTCGCTCCGGATTTATCATCCTTGGAAACCCAACTATACTCCAATGTTAAATCAGAATCAGGCAACTCGCAGCCCATGTCTTGGAGAGTGCTGGCGACCAACGCAAGGCCGTTTTCAACCTCAGTTTGGTTCGAATTGTATTCCACGGGAACATGTATGCGTGATGCTAATTTTTCTTTTTTCCATTTACTGTAGTTGTACACGCGTGGATATCCAACAATCCGTTTTGCCCCGCCCATCAAAGCCCAAGGAACCCGACCCAGATCCTGCGGAGAAATGATAAAATAGTCCAACCGCCTTCGTCTGAACTCACCAATAAGCCGTATTTTTTCTCGTAGCCCCCGACCTCGCACCACAATCATATCATCAAAATATGGACAGTCTTTGACAACCTCAATCCCTGGCGCATGCTTGGCCAATAAGGTGATTTTCGCATGGGGCAATGACTTCCTCAAGGCCCTGATGGCAGGAATGAATACCAGCATGTCTCCAATATTCTGTAAGCGGGTAACAAGGACATTAAGAGGCTGCTGCGCACAATAGACCCCATTGAACCGTTTCATAAAAACATCCAACACCGGTTTCGATACATACCTAGCCAACCGTTCCTCAAAATGTTGGATATTTTTTATTGGCCGCCCAGAAAAGCATATATCTTCAAAATCAACCAAACAGAATTTAAAACCTGCCGAAGACGGCTTCATCAAAACGTTGCGGGGAGAAAAATCCTTATGCAGGACATTATTAGAATGCAGATATGCTGTAAATTCGGAGAACTGTTCCGCAAGCTGAACAAGCCTTGATTCCTCGGATAAATCCTCAACGGTGGCGTTCCACTCCCTGACCACCAAATTCATCTGCTGGAAGCCATCCACCATTTCCATAGCCAGAGCGGCCTTTCCAAAAAACCCATATCGAACAATGCCAAGAACTTTCGGAGAAGAACTGCCCAGACGACCTAGCTTCAGCCCTTTTTTATATGCGGAATTGGCACGTCCGATACCCATCTGGTTTTTCAGGCATGAAAACCACCGTTTGTCATGAAACCATTTTAAACAGCATCGAAAGCCATCCGTCTCATACAAATATACATCTGATCTTTTGCCCCGATGTAGCCGACGTAAAAAAACCGAGCCTATTTTAACTTCACAGGGAATGTCATTATTGAACTCGCGCCATTGAGGAGCATACAACGCAACAGCATCGGTCGCTACCCGCAGTGCCTCCCGGTCAATCCCTTCATGGGCTCTGACTTTCGATCCCATCACGCAACAGCCTTTTCAATAACAGCCAATGTTTTCCGCATATTCTCATCAACCGTCAAATGGGCTACCGTATTGGCGATTGAAGCCCCAGCAGGAAGAAGCAATGCTTTGTTTAAAGTCTGGGCCAACTCATTGATCGCATCCGGACGGGACACCACATAGCCATTTACCCCCTCTTCAATAATCTCATGCGAACCTGCCCAGCGCGTTGTGACATACGGAGTTCCACAAGCCATGGACTCAAGACCAACGAATCCAAATGAATCGAACCAGGACGGAAGAACCGCCACATCCGAGGCGTGATACAAAGCCGCCACATCCTTTACTGTTCCAATAAAATGTACACGGCTCTCCACCCCAAATGATTTTGCTATTTTCTTCCATGCACTAGGACGGTCACGACCCGCGACTACCAATACTGCATCTGGAATTCGCTGCATAGCCTCCAATAGATTCACCAAAGCTTTTCGTTTCCAACCACTGGCAACATAACAAATCATCGGCCCACTCAAGCCCAGTTTTTCTCGCACTTTCTTCCGATTTTCAACCCGCCCCTCCAGTGAAAAACGCTGGGGATCAAATCCGTTATGAATGACGTGAATTTCTGATTCTAAACCGGGATAAGTTTCCAGTAGATCCTTTTTGACCACATTGGAATTTGCAATTAGGTGTGCCGTGGAATGGACGCATTCTTTCTCCATTCGCAACACTGCATTTTGTCCCGCACTGATGCGATTGAAAACGTTTTTATACCCGGGTTCAAACAACGTTCGTCTTTTCAACCATACCTTGTAGACTCCATCGCCACCCCGCCAAACATGCTGGCTAACCGTACGCTCCGAGCTGAAGACACAATCAAAATCGTTCTCTTCAACGCATTGCGTCACCGCCGCCGAAAACGATTGAACACGTCTGCTCCGTGAAGCTTTACTCATGTGTACTTGGTGAAAAACGATAAAAGATGGACGGTGCGCGTCTTCCCATTCAGCGGCGATCAAATGAACTTCATGCCCGTTGCTTGAGCACGCAGTCATCAACCCCATCAAATAGATCTCACCACCACCGCAAGAAACATATTTCTGCTTTATAAATGCAATGTTCATTTCTCATCCATAATCAGGGTACTCGTGCAATTTAAAGCTCCTT